>CAIRLQ010000258.1 GCA_903879465.1 uncultured Opitutia bacterium
CGCCCTGCATGGGTAAATGCCTCAATGCGTAGGGCGTGCCAGCCGAAGGACCCATGCGTATTCACAAGTTCCTTGCTCAGGCGGGGGTCTGCTCCCGTCGCGAGGCTGAACGCCTGGTCGCCTCGGGGTCGGTGATGATCAACGGTAAACTGGCTGTGACCGGCCAGCCCGTCGATCCGGCCGTGGATACGGTGATCTGCCAAGGGCAGCACGTGAAGCCGCTCGGCCGCACGGTCGTGTTGATGATGAACAAGCCTCGGGGCTACCTTTGTACCAATGACGACTCCCACGGGGGGCAGACCGTCTTCGACATGGTGCCGCCGGAATACGGTTCACTCCGTCTTTTTTGCGTCGGTCGCCTCGACAAGGATTCCGAAGGGCTGCTCATCCTGACCAACGACGGTGAGTTGGCCAATAAGGTCATGCATCCCTCGGGCGGCGTCATCAAGCGCTATGAAATTATTCTTAATCGTGACTACGACCCAACGCTGACGCCGCGTCTGCTCAAGGGGGCCGTCGAGGAAGGGGAACACCTCCGTTTTAAGAAGGTCATTCGCCATCCCGATCACGCCGCTCACTTGGAAATCCATCTGGATCAGGGACGTAAGCGTGAAATCCGGCGCCTCTTCGAGATTTTTGGTTTTCATGTGAAGACGCTGCGTCGTTTCCAGATCGGCGGTTTAGTCCTGCGCAAGATGCCGCTGGGCGATTGCCGCCCGCTTTCCCGTAAGGAAATCGACTCAATCTTCGAGAATTAAGCCCGAGCGGTAGCATTATCCTGCTTGCTCTGTTGAGTGAGGCTTTCTAACTTTTAGACCAACCCCATGAACGTGAAAGCCCTGCGCCTTCTACTTCTCCTCGCCAGTACGCTTTGTCTGCATGCCTCGCCTGAGGGCACTATGAAGCTTGTCTGGGAAGATAATTTCGACGGCAAGGAACTCGACGCCAAGAAATGGGGTTCGAATGGCGTGGTGAAGATGGTGGAGGGTAAGCTTTCACTAGAAGCCACTCCTGGGGATCGGCCGATGTTCTGGCGCGGATCGAGCGTCAGCACGAACGGCAAGTTCAAGACGGCTGGCTTCGGCTACGTCGAGGCATCGATTCTCTTCACTCAGACCGGCGGTCATAGTGGGGGGTTTTCCATCGGCAATGAAGATATGACCAAGCCGGCAGCCCGGATGAGTTTCTGGGGTGCTAATGATGGTGTTGGCCTAAGTCTTTACCTTGTTAATGAAGAGCGCGGACGGTCGCTGAGTCCTAAGGATAATCCGGTCCCTAAGGATGCCTATAGTAAGAAATTTCATAAGTTTGGCTTCGCTTGGACCGAGAATGACTACCGTTGGTATGTGGATGGGCGCTTGGTGCAGAAGATGACGCAGCCTGGTACGCCGAAGCCGATGGCGATCGGTTTCGGACATTCGATTGGCGGGGAGGCTGGTTTCACGAAGAGTTTCCCTGACCCGAAAAAAGGCCCGGAACCCATGCGCGTCGATTGGGTCAAGGTCTATCAGTAGGGTAGGGCTTGCCACGCCTCGGCTTTTTTCTTTGACTGGTTTCGTTCCCCCATGCGTGCCTTTATCCTTTCGTGTCTGGTCTCCGCGGCCTCCGCTCTGGCTGCTCCGAGTATGGGTTTAAAGCCTGTCTGGGAGGATAATTTCGACGGCAAGGAGCTCGACGAAAAAAAGTGGAATAAGGGTGGGGCGGCGCAAGTGGTCGATGGCAAGCTTTCGTTGGAGATCACTTCTGGGGTGAAGCCGGGTTTTTGGAACGGCAGTTGGGCGAACACGCAGGGCAAGTTTGAGTCGATGCACGGTTATTTCGAAGCTTCAATTCGCATGATCCAAACGAAGGGTCGTGGGGTGGAATTCTCGATTCGTAATCCGGACAAGGCGCCGATTCCAGCCGCTGCGATGTCGTTTAATGGCGCCGGGGACGACAAGATAGACACCAATTTATGGATCACGGACGAAGTGGGGGCGCATCGATTGACCCCTAAGACCAGCCCTGTGAATTTGCAGGGAGGTGCGAGCTGGAAAAAGTTTCATACCTATGGACTGCAGTGGACCCCGAAGAACTACATTTTCTTCGTCGACGGCCGCGAGGTCCAGCGCATGACCCGCCCGAGCGCTGTTAAGCCCATGTATATTCACTTTGGTCACAACCTGCCGGAAGGCGGGCTGCTCAAGGATTTTATGAATCCCAAGGCTGGTCCCGAGCCGTTTCAGGTCGACTGGGTGAAGGCCTATAAAATCCCATGAGATACTCTCTGCTCCTATTTCTGACCATCACGGCTCTCGCCATCGATCCTACGATCGGCAAGAAGCTTGTCTTCTCCGATGATTTCAACGCCGACGTCATCGATGAGGCAAAGTGGAACGTGCATGGTGCTCCAGAGGTTTTGACGCTCGTCAAGGGCGGGAAGGATAAGGTTCTGCGCATCGGACTTAAGCAGGGAGCCGACATGATTCAGTGGAATGGGGTCAATACGAAGGGGAAGTTCGAGCAGACCTTCGGATATTTCGAGGTCAGTATGCGCGTCAACGCACACAAAGGGCACTCGTGTTCTTTCCGCGTCCGACCTGACGATGAAAAGCAGGTTCCTTTCGCCGATTTAGTGTGGGAAGCGGGCGGGGATGACAGGTTTATTCCTTGGGCGCACACCGCGAATGACAACGGACAGCATGATTATCGGCCCGAAGGCGCCGGGAAGCAGGCTCTCAGGGCCGGCGAAGCTTTCAAGAAGTTTAATACCTATGGCGTACTTTGGACGGAGAAATCCTATATCTGGTACATCAATGGTAAGCAGTCCTTCAAGTTGGATAAGGTTGAAATGAAGAAACCGATGATCGTTCTACTCACCCATGGCGTAGGCGAGTGGGAGCGCTCGAGTCTGAATCTCAAACAGCTACCCGACGACGTGGATTTCGACTGGGTCAAGGTCTGGAAGTAAGCCGGCTTTCAAAAGAGGTTTGCATCATTACCCCGGTAGGCATCCTGCGATGGGTTCGCCATGTCCGCACCTTTCGATAAGAATAATCCTTTCCTGGCCAGCCTCGTCGACCGCCGCCGCCTGAGCTCACCGGCCAGCCAGAAGGACACCCAGCATTTCTCGGTATCCCTCGCCGGTAGTGGGCTCACCTATAAGTGTGGGGACAGTCTGGGTGTGTTTCCGACCAATAACCCCTCCGCTGTCCTGGCCTTACTCAAGGCTGCCGGTTTCACGGGCGATGAGCAGGTGACCGTGCCGAAGGACCTCTCATCTATCTCCTTGCGGCAGGCACTTTCGACCCGTCTGGCGCTCAACGGACCGACTTATAAGTTCGCCCAGCTGCTGCACGACCGGGCGACCGACGCTGCGGACAAGGACCGTCTCGCGGCCGCCATCGGCGAAGCTGATCCCGAAAAAAAGAAAGCTTGGATGGAGCAGCGCGAATTCCTCGACCTCTTCCTGGAACATCCCTCCGCCCGTCCCTCCTCGCAGGAACTCATCGAGCTCATGCGCAAGCTGATGCCGCGTCTGTATTCAATCTCCTCTGCGCCTTCGAAGTATCCACAGGAAATCCATCTTACGGTCGCGGTAGTCCGCTATGAGTCTAACGGACGCCCGCGCGAGGGTGTCTGCTCGAGTTACCTCGCCGACCGCGCCAGAATGAACGAGCCGGATCTTCCGATCTTCGTCGCGGATTCGCATTTCGGCCTCCCGGCTGACGATAATATCCCCGTCATTATGGTCGGTCCAGGTACCGGCGTCGCCCCGTTCCGTAGCTTCGTGATGGATCGCGCCGCCCGCGGCGCCAAGGGCTCGAACTGGCTCTTCTTCGGCGACCAGCACAAGGACCATGATTTCCTCTACGCCGATGAATGGTCGGAGTATCAGCGGGCGGGCGTGCTCACGCGTCTCGACACCGCGTTTTCGCGCGATCAAGCCGCGAAGGTTTATGTTCAGGATCGCATGCGCGAAAGCGCCACCGAGCTCTGGAAGTGGATCCAGCAGGGCGCCTATTTCTACGTCTGTGGCGATGCGAAGCGCATGGCGAAGGATGTCGACGCGGCCTTACACAGTATCGTGGCGGAGCAGGGTAGCCTGACGCCCGAAGCTGCCGTGGAGTGGGTGAAGCAGTTCAAGAAAGACGGCCGCTACCAGCGCGACGTCTATTGATCCTCCGCGGGCGTTGATGCTTTCGACTGGGTATTAGCCACTTGCCAGCAGTCCGGTTTCCTTGCACATCAAAGACCGATGCATCTCACGCACCATCCTCGCGTCGCCCTCGTCACTGGAGCCGGTCGCGGTATCGGCAAGGCCATCGCGGAACGACTCGCCGCCCATGGTCACACCGTGCTCTGCGTCTCGAAGTCAGAAACCTGCGTCCAGGTGGCCAATGACATCCTGGCCAAAGGCCAAAAAGCCAAGGCGTTTCAAGTCGATGTCTCGGATGCCGTCGCGGTCGCCAAGGCTTGCGAGCAGATCAACGCCGAATTCGGGGCGGTCGAAATCCTCGTCAATAACGCCGGTATCACCCGGGATAAGCTAGTCATGGCGATGTCCGACCAGGATTGGAATGATGTGATTTCAACAAATCTGTCGTCGGCATTCTACTGGACCAAGGGCCTGGTGCGTCCGATGACTAAGAAACGATGGGGGCGCATCATCAGCATTTCGTCTGTTACCGGCGTGCAAGGTAATGCGGGCCAGGCTAATTATGCCGCCGCCAAGGCCGGCCTGCACGGCCTGACCATGACGCTTGCCCGCGAACTCTCCGGGCGTTCCATCACCGCGAACGCCGTCGCCCCTGGATTTATTACCACGGATATGACGGGTGAGCTTTCCGACGAGGTTAAGCAGAAGATTTTAGGGGTCATTCCTCTGGGCCGTTTTGGCTCGGTGACGGATATCGCCGCCATGGTGGATTATCTCGCCTCGGAAGAGGGTGGGTACATTACCGGCCAAGTCTTCTCGGTGGATGGTGGCATGGCCATTTGACGACCCGGTGGGAGGAGTGGCTTGCTTTGCTCCTAGGTTGTCCGGGATACATCCCATCGTTTTTATCGATGCACGCATATGTGCGTTCCCTGCTATCATGGTGCCTCGCCCCTATGCCATTCGATCGTCATGTTTCCGCGGTTTTTCTAAACTTGACGATGCCCTCCCTATCTGACACCCAGATAACAACTTAAACACCCTTTATTATGCCCGAAAACATCGAACAGCGCGTCAAGGACATCATCGTCAAGCAGCTCTCAGTCACCCCCGATCAGCTTACTCCTGGTGCCAGTTTCCAGGGCGACCTGAAGGCCGACTCCCTTGACCTGGTGGAAATCATCATGGCTTTCGAAGACGAATTCGGCATCACAATCCCAGAAGACAAGGCCGCTGGTATTAAGACCCTTGGTGATGCCATCGAGCACATCAAGGCCAGTGCCACTAAGTAACCGTTACGGGCTTCTCACCCAGGCCCGTTCCCGTGAGCACCGAACGTAAAGCCCGCCGGGTAGTCGTCACAGGCATCGGTTGCCTGACGGCCCTTGGTCACGATGTCACGAGTTTCTGGGATGCCCTCGTCAAAGGTCGTTCCGGTATCTCGCGTGTCACTCGCTTCGACCCCACGGACTTCCCGTCGAAGGTCGGTGCCGAGGTCAGGGATTTTGATCCATCCAAATTCATGGACGGCAAGGAGGCCAAGCGTAACGACCGTTATACCCAGTACGCTGTCGCCGCCTCCCGTCTCGCTATCCAGGACGCGAATGTCGATGTCACTAAAATCGATTCCGAACGATTCGGCGTAATCATTGGTTCGGGCATCGGTGGCATGGAGACCATTGAGAATCAGGCTCGGGTGCTTATCGAGCGTGGCCCGTCACGAGTCTCTCCCTTCACGATTCCTTCGCTGATTGCCAATATCGCCGCGGGCGTCGTGGCCATCGAGTTCCAGGCGAAGTCGGTCAACTTTGGTGTCGTCTCGGCCTGCGCTTCGGGTTCTCACGCCTTGGGTGAAGCCCTCCGCCACATCCGTGACGGCCACGCCGATATCATGCTTTCCGGTGGCTCCGAGGCCGCCATTACCCGCTTGGGCTACGCCGGCTTCTGTAACATGAAGGCGATGTCGACGGACTTTAATGACACGCCGGAGAAGGCCTCTCGCCCGTTCGACAAGTTGCGCGATGGTTTCGTGATGGGCGAAGGTTCGGGCGTGTTGGTCATCGAATCCCTCGAGCATGCCCAGGCCCGCGGTGCCCGCATCTATTGCGAACTGGCCGGCTAC
>CAIRLQ010000259.1 GCA_903879465.1 uncultured Opitutia bacterium
AATTAGGCGAATTCGCCGACACCCATGGATCACTGCTTTGCATAGGTGAGAAACGCGATTTTCGACTCCTGAACACGAGTGAAGGCTCCTCGGTGCGTGGCCGTTGCGAACTGCTCGGTGAAACCGGCGACACCCCGGGACGGGCAGTCTTCCGCATCAACGCGAAGACGGCTAAATAATCAGATTCGGCAAAGGAGTTTAAAAAACCTGATCGCATCGCGCACAGGTCGGATTTTACTCGGCTGACCTTGATAGATGGTACGTACCGGCACACTGGTAATCCTGCCACCCGCCCGCGCGGTCAGAATCAGCACTTCGGTCTCGTAATCGTAATGGTCGCTCTGGGCGAAGAGGATGGCGGGGTTGGCCACCGCCAAAGCGCGATACCCGCACTGGGAATCAGGAATTGAGCAGCGGCAGATACGACTGATGAGCCAAGACATCGAGGTATTCACCATGCGGCGAACGAAGGGCATACCCTTGGGATTGGAGAAACGGTTACCCGCGACTAGGACGACCTTGGGCTCCGCGATGGCTTTAAGAAAAAGCGGAATCTGCGCGGCGTCGTGCTGGCCGTCGCCATCCATGGTAATGCCATGGGTGTAACCCAACTCAGCGAGCCGAGCGAAAGCGGTCTTTAAGCCCGCCCCCTTGCCCTTATTGACTTCATGCCGAATCACCATCGCGCCCGCAGCCAGCGCCTTGGCCGACGTCTCGTCCGGCGAGCAGTCGTCGATGACTAAGACCGTGTCTACGAAACGCTTCGCCGCACGCACCACCTCAGCGATGCGCGCTTCCTCGCGGAAGGCAGGCACCACGATCGCTACGCGCAAAGGAGGGGTGGACATTAAAGTCGGGAGAGGCGGCGCGCAGCCGAAGCCGGCATCCCTTTAACTGCGCTGCGCGATCGGCGAGTAGGCACGTTCGGTGTTACCGACGTAAATCTGACGCGGGCGATGAATCTTCTGCTTCGGAGTCTCCGCGATTTCCTTCCAGTGCGAGATCCAGCCTGGCATGCGGCCGATGGCGAAGATGACGGTGAACATCTCCGTCGGGATACCGATGGCCTTGAGGATGATGCCCGAGTAGAAATCAACGTTCGGGTAGAGGTTGCGCTGCTTAAAATAGGGGTCGTTGAGCGCAGCGTCTTCAAGGCGCATGGCGATGGCCAGCAGCGGGTCATTAATGCCCAGAACCTTGAGCACCTTGTCGCACTGGGCCTTGATGATCTTGGCGCGCGGGTCGTAGTTCTTGTAAACGCGGTGACCAAAGCCCATCAGGCGGACCTGCTTGGTCTTGTCCTTGGCGTCGGCAATAAACTTCGAACCGTCATCACCCGAGGCGTGAATTTCCTCGAGCATCTCAATGACGGCCTGATTGGCGCCGCCATGCAGCGGACCCCACAAGGCACATACGCCTGCCGAAACGGACGGGAAGAGATTAGCACCACCGGAGGCGACCATGCGCACGGTCGAGGTGGAGCAATTCTGCTCGTGGTCGGCGTGCAGGAGCAGGATCAGGTCGAGCGCGCGGGCGACTTCCGGATGGACGGCGTAATCGGCGTTGGGCTGCGAAAAGAGCAGGTGGAGGAAGTTGGAGCAGTAATCCAGACCCGGCTTTGGGTAGACGGGTGGTTCGCCCTCCTTGGAGCGGTGTGCCAAAGCGGCCAAGGTACGGACCTTGGACATGAGTACGGCCGCAGTTGCGTCGAACTTCGCCAAGTCATGGGTGCGCTCGTTGGTGCCGAGGTCGGGATAGTAGCAACCCAAGGTATTCAACGTAGCCGAAAGGACGGCCATCGGGTGGGCATTGCCAGGGAACCCACTGAGGGCGATGCGCAGGCCTTCGTGTACCTGGGAGTTGTCGAGGATGCGGGCCTTGAAAGTGCTCAACTGTGCCGCGGTCGGGAGCTCACCATAAATCAACAGGTAAGCCGTCTCGATGAACGTCGACTTCTCGGCGAGTTCTTCGATGGAGTAACCGCGGTAGCGCAAGATGCCCTTCTCGCCATCGATGAAGGTGACCTTGGACTCACAGGCGCCTGTGTTGGCGTAGCCGTCGTCGAAGGTGATGTAGCCCGTTTCGTCGCGCAGCTTGCGGACGTCGATACCGCATTCCTGCTCGGTACCGACAACGATGGGAAGGACGATTTCCTTGTCGTCCAGTTTAAGAATGGCGTTTTTGGTGCTCATGGCGGGGTATGCCGCCATAGGCCTGACGCCTCAGCGGTCAGCCAAAGTCAGAAAATTACGGTACAGTTGCAAGCCTTTGACCTGACTTTTCTCGGGGTGAAACTGGGTGGCCAACACCCGCCCCCTGCGGACGCCGCTCACAAAGCGACCCGCGTAGTCCGTCTCGCACCAAACCAAAGCGGGATCGGTCTGGACGACCCGGTAGCTATGTACGAAATAAAAGGGCTCCCCTTGGGCATTAAGGCCGGCCGTCAGGGGGCTCTCGGCCTTAAAAATGGCTTCATTCCAACCCATGTGCGGGATGCGCAGGCCCGGGGTGGAGGGGAAACGGGTGACAACCCCAGGGAAGATGCCCAAACCGGGAACTGCGGCTTCTTCCGAGCGCTCAAAGAGGACTTGCAGGCCCATGCAGACACCCAGGAAGGGTCGGTCTGCGGCAATCCACTCCTTGATGAAGACTTCGAAGTCATTGCGGCGGATACAGGCCATACAATCGGCCATGGCCCCCTGCCCTGGGAAAACTACGGCATCGGCGCCTTCGGCTGCTTGCGGGGTCGCGGCTAGGTAAGCATCCGCCCCAGCGGCCACCATGGCACGGCTGACGCTACGCAGGTTACCCATGCCGTAATCAATCACGGCGACCCGCGGACGACGGCTAGTCCCAGCGGCTTCCACGTTCAGGCAAGTGTACCCTTGGTGCTCGGAACCCGGCCACCCTGGCGCGGATCGATTTCGACGGCCGCACGCATGGCGCGGGCAAAGACCTTGAACAAGGCCTCCGCGATGTGGTGCGGCTCTTCGCCATACTCGAGCTTCAGGTGCAGGTTACAGGCCAACGCATTGGCTAGGCCTTGGAAGAACTCCCGCACGAGGGCGATGTTGAAATCCTTCACCATGTAATTGGAAATCTCTACTTGGTAGACGAGCATCGCTCGATTGGAGAGGTCCAGGGCGCAACGCGCCAGGGTCTCATCCATCGGCAGAATGAAGAAGCCATAACGGCGGATACCCGCCTTGTCGCCCAAGGCCTCCTTAATGGCATTACCTAAGACAATACCCACATCCTCGACGGTGTGGTGGTAGTCGACCTCGGTATCGCCGTCGGCCTTGACCTTAAGGTCGATTAGGGCGTGGCGGCTGAAGAGCGTCAGCATGTGATCGAAAAAAGCGATACCAGTCGAGATTTCGGAAACCCCCGTGCCATCAAGGTTGACGGAAAGGGTGATCTTGGTCTCGGCCGTGTCGCGACGGATAGTGGCTTGGCGGGCGCCGGTGCTCATACCAGAAAAGTCCCTCCGCACTAGGGGAATGTCAACCTCACCCTTCGGACCAAGCCTGCGCCGCCGCGAGAAAAGCGTCCATTTCCGCAGCCGTCCCGACGGTGATACGCAGGGCCGACGCGGTCAAAGGATGGTTCGGAAAACGGCGGACTAAGATTTTGCGTTCCCGGAAGAAGGCGTAGGCATGCTCACCCGTCGCCGGTGAAGCCGAACGCTGGGCCGAGGCCGGCGTGGCGAGGAGGAAATTACCTGACGACGGCACGACCGTCCAACCGAGCGCCTCCAATCCACTGGTCAGCCGCACGCGCTCGGACCGGACCTTGCCGACGGTCTCACGCAACCAGCCAGTATCCGCTAAAGCCGCGGCCGCCGCGACCTGCGCCAAGCGGTCTAAGTTGTAGCTGTCGCGCACCCGATGCAGAATCGTCGCCAAGCCTGGCGGACAGAGCGCATAGCCAGCGCGTAGCCCCGCTAACGCGTGGCCTTTCGAGAAGGTCCGCGTGACGACAACGTTCGCGTGCGTCTTCGGAAGTTCGGCACAATCGGCGTCCGCAAACGCGGCATAGGCTTCATCGACCACAAGTAAACCGGGAAATGCCCGCGCGAGTTCAGCGACTTTGACCGGCGCGAACGACACGCCCAACGGAGCGTTAGGATTAGTGAGAAAGAAAATGGCAGCGCCACACTTGGCCACGGCCGCAACGTCGAAACTAAAGTCCGCATGGATGGGAACCTTCACCACGGCTGCCCCCTGGGCCGCAGCGAGCACCGGATACAACGAGTAGCTCGGATCCAGCATGCCAATCGGCCGACCGGGACCGGCATACGCGCGGATCAAAATGTTCAGTAAGTCATCCGACCCGTTGCCCGCCAAGATGTCGGTGGCGGGGAAGGCGTGTAGCTGGGCCGCAGCCTCGCGCAAGGGGGAAGCGTCAGGCGAAGGATAAAGACGCAGTGCCGCCCCCTCCGCTGCCACCACCGCCCGAATGGCCGCCAAGGCCAGCGGGCTCGGCGGATAGGGATTCTCGTTGGTGTTGAGCTTAACCCAGCCACTACCCTGAGGCTGCTCTCCCGGCGTATAGGCCGCCATGGCCGCGATATGCGGGTTCGGTTCAGGAAGCGCGGCGGACATTAGCGGAGCTTAAGTTTCGTCGCAGAATAGTCGGCCAGTAAGGCCTTGATGGCCGTGCACTCGGACAACGTCAAGGCGC
The DNA here is from genome assembly GCA_903879465.1 of uncultured Opitutia bacterium. Taxonomy (GTDB): domain Bacteria; phylum Verrucomicrobiota; class Verrucomicrobiia; order Opitutales; family UBA953; genus UBA953. The sequence goes on from CAIRLQ010000259.1 coordinate 4,684, forward strand.
GTTGGGCCAACTGCGTCAACTCGTTCTTGGTCGAATGGCGGAGCACAAAACGCACCTCGGGGATTGCGGGTGGCGCCATGCTCAGCTCATGCGCACCGAGGCCGATTAACAAAGGCGCCCAGACGGGGTCACCTGCCAACTCCCCGCAGACCGCAGCCGCGACGCCGTGCTGGCGAGCCGCCTTGAAGATTCGCTCCAGCGTCCGCACGACGGCGGGATGAGCCGGCTCATAAAGTGCGGAGATGCGCGGGTTACCACGGTCGACGGCCAAAAGATACTGGACGAGGTCGTTGGTGCCCACACTGAAGAAATCGACTTCGCGCGCAAGGTCCTCCGACACCGCAGCGACCGAGGGAATCTCAATCATAGCGCCCAGACGGATACGCTCCTGGGGCACAATACCTTCGGCGGCTAACTCAGCAGCGACCGACCCAAGCACCTCCTTCGCGCGACGGAATTCTTCAATCCCGGAAATCATCGGGAACATCACCGCCACGGGACCCAACGCGGCGGCACGCAGGATTGCGCGGAGCTGCGGACGGAAGACATCGGGGCGATCTAAGCAC
>CAIRLQ010000260.1 GCA_903879465.1 uncultured Opitutia bacterium
CGCGGCTTCTTCGACGGCCTATGCTATCGACCTCGCGAACCTGACCGGTGGCTGGAAAGAGCTCCCACTCTGGGCGGGCTCGGGCCGCATGCTCGCGCAAGCCGCTGGCACCAAGGACACGTTCTTCCTCTTCGGCGGCGTGGCCTTAACCGCTGGAGCGAAAGGCGCCGAGCGCGAGTACTTGTCTGATTGCCACGCTTTTACGCTGGGCAAGGAATGGCGTCGCCTCGCGCCGCTGCCCCGTCCGATCGCCGCGGCCCCATCGCCCTGCCCCTTTGTCGGCGAGCAAGCTCTCCTCCTCGGCGGAGACGACGGCACCTTGGCTGGCAAAGTCGAAGGCGCGAAGCACCCGGGCTTCTCGAAGAAGATTCTTTCCTACGATAAGACGCTAGATACCTGGGCCGAGGCTGGCGAAGCCCCCGCGGCCTTACTGACGACAGGCTGCACGAAGTGGAATGGAGGGATTGCCGTCGTAAACGGTGAAATTCGTCCGTGCATGCGTTCCTCTGAAGGCTGGTTGGGTCGCGAAGAATAACGCTTAGGCTGGCAGGCGTCAGTCGAGGTGGTATCAAGAGATACCCCGACATGCCCCTGTCCGCCCTCCGTATCTTTACCCTACTCTGCCTGGCCCTCCGCTAGACGGCGGCCGAGCCCTTACCAGATATTCCCGATCCGCTGGGCCGAGCCGGCATGATGGCCGCGGTGCTAAAAGATGCCGACGGACAAGAGGTTATCCTGGCGGCCGGCGGTAGCAACTTCCCCGGCAAGATGCCCTGGGACGGTGGCACGAAAGTTTTCTACACGGATGTCTTTTTGCTAAAGAAGACTGCTGGCAAGTGGGCATGGCGACTCGTCGGACAGCTCCCGACGCCCACCGCCTACGCGGCGTTCGCCGCAACGCCCACGCACGATGGCCTCGTCATCGCGGGCGGGTGCAACGCCGACGGCCACCTCTCTGCGGTGCTCGTCGTGAAGGCCGACGGTCAATGCACCCCGCTGGCGGCCTCACTCAACGAACCCCGCGCCTACGCCGGCTGCTTCACCATCGGGACGCGCTTGGTCGTAAGCGGGGGGACCTCCCAACCCACCTCGACCGCCGCGCTCGCAACAATGACCGTGCTTGACCTTACCAAACCGACCGACGGCTGGAAGTCGACCGACGACAAGGAAGAGTTTGCTCGTATCCTCCCGCTGGTCGGCGCCGATGAAAATGGCGCTGTGCTCTGGGCGGGTGGCTGCGCTTTGAGCGCTGACCAAGGTAAACCGCTGCGCGACTACCGCGATGCGCTCACCTACAATAAACCGAATGGTCAAGGGACCAAATTTCACGCGCTGCCCTCCCCGCTCGCCGCGAGTGCGGGCCCGGGCGTCGCCGCTGGGCATCACCTCTTCTTCGTCGGCGGCGATGACGGTAAACACTACGGCAAACCGCCCGCCACGCACCCCGGCCAAAGCACGCAGGTGCTGGCCATCGATACAGAAACGCAGGAAGTTCAAGTCGTCGACCAATGGCCCCACCCCGTGGCCACTGCACCGTTGCTACGACTCGGCGATGACCTCGTGACCATCAGTGGCGAAACGCGGCCAGGCGTCCGCACGCCCGCCTGCACGCGCTGGACCATTCCCGCCAAGCTGCGATGAAGAACGAAGCGCCCACCGCCTCTGCCATGCGTACCGCGTGGCTCGTCGTCGCGCTGCTCGTACCAGTCGCGCTGCTCAACTACCTGGATCGCCAGATGCTGGCGGCGATGAAGGGATCGATGATGAGCGATATCCCGGACATCGGGACCGCGGCCAACTGGGGCCTCGTGCTCGGTTCATTCAAATGGGTCTACGCCATCCTCAGCCCACTCGGCGGATACCTGTCCGACCGCCTCAACCGGCGTAACGTCATCTGCGCTAGCCTCCTCGTCTGGTCAGCGGTGACTTGGTACATGGGGCACGTACAAAACTTCCCTGAGTTACTCGCCACGCGCGCCCTCATGGGCATCAGCGAGGCCTTCTACATCCCGGCGGCCCTTGCGCTTATCACCGACTTCCACTTGGGAGAGACCCGTTCACGCGCCGTCGGGTTTCACCAAATGGGCATCTACATCGGCATCATCCTCGGTGGCTTCGCTGGCTACGCGGCGGACAGTCCGGATATCGGCTGGCGCTCGGCCTTCGCTTGGTGCGGGGCGGTCGGCATTTTCTACGCGGTGCCGCTGTTCTTCCTCCTGCGTAATCCCCCCGCCCGCGCAGAGACCCCAGAGCCTACCCCGAGCTTCTTCAGTGCATTCCAAGAACTCCTCACCAACCGCAACTTCCTGCTACTCGTGCTCTACTTCACCTTACCAGCCCTCGCCGGCTGGGTTGTGAAAGACTGGATGCCTGACATCCTCCGCGAACAGTTCGGACTTGGCCAAGGCAAGGCGGGCGCGTCCGCCGTGCTCTACGTCCAGATTGCTTCGCTCATCGGCGTCGGGATCGGCGGCTGGCTGGCCGACCGCTGGATGCAGCGCACGGAACGCGGACGTATCTTCGTCAGCGCACTCGGCATGTTGCTGTTCTTGCCCGCCCTTTTCGGTGTGGGTAACGCGGGCACGCTCGGCGTGGCCATCGGCTTCCTCATCCTCTTCGGACTCGGCTGGGGCTTCTTTGACTGTAATAACATGCCCATCCTCTGTCAGCTGGTCCGACCTGAACTCAGGGCCACGGGTTACGGACTGATGAACCTCGTCAGCATCAGCTGCGGCGGCTTGGCCGACTGGGGCTTTGGCGTGATGCGCGATGCACACATCCCTCTGAACGTCATCTTTGGCTCCTTTGCGGCGATTGCTTTACTGTCCGTTGGGGTCGTCTTATGTATCCGACCTAACGCTTCGCTTCGGCGCTAAACCCCTTTCTCATGTCCGCCTTCAAGTTCCATGGGCTCTGTCCCGCCACCCACACCCCGTTCCACGCCGATGGTTCACTAAACCTCGCAGTGGTTGAACGACAGGCCGAACACCTGCTCGCCCGCAAGATTGACCGCGTCTTCATCGGCGGCACGACCGGTGAAAGCGTTTCGCTGCAACTCAGCGAACGCCTCGCCCTCGGTGACCGCTGGGCCGCCGTGTCCAAATCCAGCGGCATCAAGGTGGTCGTCCACGTGGGTGCTAACTGCCTCGCCGACGCCGCGACGCTCGCCGCCCAGGCCCAGCGCAATCAAGCCAGCGCCGTCTCAATGATTGCGCCGTCCTACTTCAAGCCGCGCAACCTCGAGGACCTCGTCGCCTGTTGCGCCCAGGTCGCCGCCGCTGCGCCGGAGTTGCCGTTCTACTACTACGACATCCCAGCCCTGACGGGGATTAACTTCCCGGTCGACGACTTCTTGAAGCTCGCCGCCCAACGCATCCCCAACCTGGCCGGCGTGAAATACTCCAACCCCGACCTCGGCACCTACCTACTCGGTAAACGCCTCGACGGCGGTAAGTACGACCTCCCCTGGGGCATCGACGAATACTTCCTCGCAGCCCTTGCCATGGGCGCGCAAGGCGGCGTCGGCAGCACGTACAACTTCGTGCCCGGCCCGTTGCAGCGCATGATGGTGGCCTTCCCCAAGGGCGACCTC
>CAIRLQ010000261.1 GCA_903879465.1 uncultured Opitutia bacterium
ATCTCGGCATGTCGCGCGACCCCGCGGTCATCGCGGCCGGCGTGGCCGCACTCCATGACTGGGGTGCGTCTTCCTCCGCTTCACCGCTGGTCACGGGCTACACCGTGGTGCACCAGCAACTTGAGCACGCGCTCGCTGCGTGGCAGGGTTATGAGCATGGGCTCGTGATGAATACCGGTTTCGCGGCCAACTCCGCGGTGCTCGGCGGTTTACCCAAGAAGGGCGACCTCATCCTCGCCGACCGCTTGGTCCACGCGAGTATGTTGGACGGTATCACCGCCTCTGGTGCGCGGCTGCGTCGCTTCGCGCACAACGACCTCGATGCGCTCGAGCTTATGTTGCACGAAGAGCCTGCGTTGGAGGGTGTCATCTTCGTGGTTACGGAAAGCGTTTACTCCATGGATGGAGATAGCCCGGATTTGAAGCGGCTAGCCTCGATGCGGAAGCGCTTTGGGTTCTGTTGGGTCTTGGACGAAGCTCATGCCACGGGTTGGTATGGCGCGACCGGTTCCGGCCTGCAGGAAGAGCAGGGCGCTTTCGCGGCGGCCGATATCGTCGTCGGGACGCTGGGCAAGGGCCTCGGCTCGCAGGGTGCCTATGTGCTCTCGCATGCGCCCGAAGTGCGCGATGCCCTCATCAACTTTGCCGGCGAGTTTGTCTACTCGACGTATTTGGCACCGTCGTGCGCCGCCGCCGCGCTCGCCGCTGTGGAACGCAGCAAAGGCATGTCGGCCGAGCGCGTGGAACTTCACGCACTTTCGCATGCTTGGCGTGATGGACTGATTGAAGGCGGATTTGCGGTGCCCTCGGGCGACTCTCCGATCATCCCGCTCATCCTTGGCGATTCCGATATCACCCTAAAATATGCCGCTGCCTTGCGGGCGGGTGGTTTCATGGTCTCCGCGATTCGTCCGCCCACCGTGCCCGTGCGGACTGGACGAATCCGCATCTCATTACGTCGGGGTTTGACGCCCGCTGTGTTGGCGAAGTTCCTCCAGGTATTGAAAGGCGTCACCGCATGAAAATCGGCTGGTTAGGCGGCTGGGGCGTCTCGCTGGAGGAGATGAAGTCCATTGCCGTGGCGCATGCGCCCGACGCCGAGCATCTCATTTACCCGCCGGTGATGGGAGCGGCGGAGAATCTTGCTGGCTGCGACGCCATCATCGCGTGGTCGCTCGGGGCGCACCTCATGCTTGAGGCCGGGGCCCGCGGCGTGAAGTTCCCCGCCAAGGTGCTGCTCTTTGCTCCGTTTACCTCATTCTGCTCCGAGCACGGTAAGTGCGGCAAGCCCTCCGAGACCCAGGTGAAGTATCTCCGCCGGTGGATTGAGACCGACGCCCCGGCGGCCTTGGCTGACTTCCGTCAGCGGGCCGGACTGGCCCCGATGGTGGGCGACACCTTGCCTTATGAGAAAGCCCACCTTCAAGATGGCTTGGAAATCCTCGTCCAGCCCGCGGGCATCTCGCTGATCACCTTTGGACGCCAGGGGCTCAATCCTGGCTGGGAAGCCTATGTGGGCGATCAGGATACTTTGTTAAATTCCGAGGGCGTTTGCCAAGCTGTCGTAGGTTGCCATACTGTAGAAGGGCTCGGGCATGACCTGCGCGAGTTCCTTGCCCCCTGATTCCATGCGTTTCGAAGATCGAGCTGATAGCTATGAGGCACACGCCGCGCCGCAGAAGCGCTTTGCAGAGGCGCTGGCCGCGTTTGCACCCCTGCGCCGCGGGGCACGGGTGACCGAGCTCGGCGCCGGTACCGGATTTCTCACCGCGGCGTTGCTCGCTCAAGGCGTAAACGTCGACGCCACGGATTCTTCGCCCGCCATGGTCGAAGTCGGTCGCGAATCTGTACCGGCGGCTAACTGGTCGGTGCACAATGCTTTTGGACCCATCGAGAAGTCCAAGGCGCTCGCCTCCAGCGGACTATTGCATTGGGCGGCGGATCCTGCCGCCGTTTTGAAGCACTGGCGGGCCGCGTTGCCTGAAGGTGGCCGACTGTTGCTGGGTGTACCGTGTGATCCGTGCTTGAATGAGTTGCGCGACCTCATCGGCGAAGGGCCCGTGCGCTGGCGCGACGAGTCGCAGTGGCTGGCGTTGCTCAAGGGAGCCAGGTTCGACGTCCATGCGCACGGCGTTTTGGAGTCGGAGGAAATTTATCCGAGCGCGTTGGATTTCTTACGCTCGCTGCATCGCAGCGGCGTGACCGGTGATCCGCGGATGTCGGCCGGCGAATTACGTTCCATGCTACGGGATTACGATCGCCTAAATGCGCGCCCCGAGGGTGTGGTCGCGACTTGGGCGTGGTTGTTGGTGGATGCGACGGCGCACGCTTG
>CAIRLQ010000262.1 GCA_903879465.1 uncultured Opitutia bacterium
CCGGGTGCCGGCTGGAAGACCGAAGAAGGCGGCGTCATCCACCTCTCCCCTCAAAAGGGCACCGGCTTCCTCATCTCCAAAAAGGAGTACTCCAGCTTCGAGATGGAGTGGGATTGGAAACTGGCCGAGGCCGGCAATAACGGCATTAAGTACTGGGTCACCAACATCAAGGACGCCAAGGGGCGCGGCGAATGGCTCGGTATCGAATATCAGATGATCGACGACAACAAGCACCCGGATGGTCTCCGCGGCGGCAGTCACAATACCGGTTCGATCTACGACCTCGTCGACTCCGCTAAGGACAAAATCCTTAAGCCCATCGGCGAATGGAACCACAGCCGCGTTCTGATCAAGGACGGCAAAATCGAGCATTTCCTCAACGGAAAACTCTGCTCATCCGTCGACACGAAGAGCGACGACTGGAAGGCCGATGTCGCTAAGAGCAAATTCAAGAGCAAGAAGGACTTCGGCCCCGGCCACGGCAAGATGATGCTCACCGAGCATAGCGATCCCTGCTGGTTCAAGAATCTCACCGTCACCGAGCTCTAAGTTTAACTCCGAGCTAAATTAAAAGGGCGCCCGCTGGGCGCCCTTTTTCGTGCTATTTATTCGCCGAGCTTAATCCGTAATCCGTCGTAGCACAGGCCAACCTTAGGGTGCTGCTTCTGCAACTGAGCGGTATAAGTCTCGTAATTAATCTGGTACGTCATGTGCGTGATCAATGCACGCTTGGCCTTCAAGTCGTGCGCCGCCTGGCAGGCCTCATCAATCGTCATGTGTGTCGGATGCTGATTCGGACGCAGCCCATCGAGAATCGCGAGGTCGGCGGCTTCGCCTAGTTCCAGCGATCGCTCGGTCATGCCTTTGCAATCGGTGTAATAGGCAAACCGCATGCCCGTCGACGGTTCTTCGAAGACTAGGCCGAGCGTTGATTCATAGCCATGCGGGAGCATCATCGAATATACGATACCGCCGCCCGGCAGGACTAATCGCGGCGGCATCAGATTCAATTCAAGGGAGACATAACCGGACGATTGCGGCTTACCAATGGCATAAGGATAGATAGACTCGATGCGCTCGAGTCCGATTTCCGTCGAGTAGACCGGGATGGCCGCCCCCCCCTTGTTCGTGCAGAACTGGCGAAGGTCATCCATGCCCAGCACATGATCTGCATGGCCGTGCGTCAGGATAAACGAATCAACCTCGCGCACATCGAATTTGAGGCACTGGGTTCGGAATTCCGGCGCGGCGTCGACCTGGACGTGGTGGCCCTCGATCACCACATGGACGCTCGTCCGGGCCCGCCAGTTGCGCGGGTCCTTCAGGTCCAGCCCAGGATTATCATGGGCGGGCAACGGACAGCCCTGCGAAGTGCCGCAACCCATGATGAGGATTTCCATGCGGCCCAACGTGGACGGACCGGAGAAAAAGACAAGCGGTCAACTCAGCAACGTCTTCATCAGGCGGGCCCGGTGAGGACCGTTGACGGTGTCGTGTAAGGTATGTCGGTCGAGCACAGCGTAAAATTCCCGCAGCGCCTGACCGACGATGCCCTTCAGCTGACAACTCCCGTTGATCGGGCAGGTATTAGTAGCTGGGTCGAAGCATTCAAGAATCGCGGGTTGCTCCTCCGTTTCACGGACTAAGCGGCCGATGCGGATTTCTTGGGGTGTCCGGGCTAGCGTGATCCCGCCATTGCGCCCGCGACGGGTCTCAAGGTACCCCAATTGAGCCAGACGCTGTACCACTTTGGCCAGGTGATGCCGGGAAATCCCGTAGGCCTTCGTCACTTCATCTAGCTGAAAAGACTCCCCCTTGAGCGCCCCATACATGAGCACCCGAAGGGAGTAATCACTGAAAAGGCTCAGCTTCATCAGGCCAACCCAGCCTGCCCCCCTCCGAAAGCCGAGTCAAGGGCCCCATTAGACACTTGCCATAAACAAGTATTTCAAATACTTGTTTATGTCTACTCATCCCATGCGATCTCCCTCCCTCCTCTTCGCCCTCTTAGCGGTGCTCTTCCTGACCGGCTGCGGACAGAAAGCGGCCGTCACCTACGTCTACGAAGACGTCACTTACTCCTTCGCAGATGAGTCTGCTCGCGCCCAGTTCCAAGCCGAACGTGAAAAGAGTCTCTATCACCGACTGGGTGGCAAAGCGGCCGTCGAGGCAGCGGTGGAAAAATTCTACGTCAAGGTCTTGGCCGACAAGCGGATCAACCACTTCTTCGAAGACGTTAATATGACGACCCAGCACCGGAAGCAGAAGGCTTTCCTCTCCGCCGCCTTCGGCAGCCCGGTCACCTGGAAGGGCAAGGATATGCGCCGAGCCCATGAAGACCTAAAACTAACGGAAGCCCACTTCAACGCCGTCGCCGAAGACCTGCAGAAGACGCTCGAGGAAATGAAAGTCCCACAGCCGCTGATCGGCGAAGTGATGACCATCGCGGCCAGCACCAAGGACGCCGTCCTTAACCGCAAGCCGGCCAGCAAGTAAGCCAGCCTGCGCCAGGAAAGCCGCGACTCCCTAGGGATCGCGGCTTTTTTGTGCCTTGGCACCCTCCCGCCCCGCCGGCCGACCGAATCATCATTCCGCACTCTTGCCACCCGCCGTCCCGTCCGTTCTCCTTCCCCTCCCGTGTTCGCCAACCTCACCGACAAACTCACCAAGGCCCTTCGTGA
>CAIRLQ010000263.1 GCA_903879465.1 uncultured Opitutia bacterium
CATGACCTCCGCCCAAGTCCGCCAATCCTTCCTCGATTTCTTCAAATCGAAGCAGCACTCGATCGTCCAGTCGTCGAGCCTGATGCCGGACTCTCCGAATCTCCTCTTCACGAATGCCGGCATGAACCAGTTCGTGCCCATCTTCCTCGGCCAGACGAAGTGCCCGTATACCCCCGGCCGCGCCGCCGACACCCAAAAGTGCATCCGTGCCGGCGGGAAGCACAACGACCTCGAGGATGTCGGGCTGGACACCTATCACCACACGTTCTTCGAGATGCTGGGCAACTGGTCCTTCGGCGATTACTTCAAGCGCGAGGCCATCGATTACGCTTGGGAGCTGATCACCGAAGTCTGGAAATTTCCGAAGCACCGCCTGTACGCCACGGTCTATCGCCCCGACAAATCCAAGGGCGATCCGTCCGACTTCGACCAGGAAGCATGGGATGTTTGGGCCGAGAAGTTCACCGCCGCCGGCCTCGACCCGGCGATCCACATCGTGAACGGTAATAAGAAAGATAACTTCTGGATGATGGGAGAGACTGGCCCCTGCGGCCCCTGCACCGAGCTCCACGTCGACCTCACCCCCGAAGGCGACACGAAAGGCACGCTCGTCAACGGCAGCGACGCGCGCTGCATGGAGATTTGGAACCTGGTCTTCATCCAGTTCAACGCCAACCCGGACGGCACCTTCAGCCCGCTCCCAGCCCGCCACGTCGACACGGGCATGGGCTTCGAACGCGTCAGCGGGATCATGCAGTGCACGAAGAATTTCAAGGACTTCTCCGGTATCATCTCCAACTACGAGAGCGACGTCTTCGCCCCGATTTTCCGCCGTTTGGAGGAGCTCTCCGGCAAGAAATATGGTTCCACCCTGCCCGTCGCGGGCTCGACCGGTGACACGCAGCAAGAAAAGGACGATGTGGCCTTCCGCGTTATCGCCGACCATATCCGCACCCTCTCCTTCGCGATCGCCGATGGCATCCAGCCCGGCAACTCGGATCGCAACTACGTCCTCCGCCGCATCTTGCGCCGCGCCGTCCGCTATGGTCGCACGCTGGGCCTGAAGAACGGCTTCTTCCATCAGCTGGTAGGCGTACTCGCCGACACGATGGGCGATATCTTCCCCGAGATCCGTACCCGCCGCTCGGTCGTGGCCGACGTCATCCGCAATGAGGAAGAATCTTTCAACCGCACGCTCGACAAGGGCATCGCGCTCTTCGAGGACGAAGCGAACAAACTTAAGGTCGGCGGGGCCATCTCTGGCGCCATCGCGTTCCGCCTCTACGACGAGCAGGGCTTCCCGCTCGATCTCACGCAACTGATGGCCCGCGAACGCGGCCTGACCGTCGACGGCGCCGGCTTCGAGAAATTGATGGAAGAACAGCGCGCCCGCGCCCGTGCGGCTCAAAAGAAGGAAATCATTACCCTTTCCGATATCGGCTCTGAACACCCGACCGCCTTCGTCGGCTACGACGCGCTCCAGAGTAAGGCCAAGGTGGCGCAGATTGCCAAGATCAAGGAACGCTCCGCGGTGATTCTCGACCAATCTCCCTGCTACGCCGAGATGGGCGGCCAAGTCGGCGACACGGCGATGATCACGCTCGGCGGCCGCCAGTGGCGCGTCACCGACACCCAGAAATCCGGCCAGACCTGGCTGCACTTCCTCGATGGCGAAGACGCACCGGAAACCGGAGCGACGATTGAGATCACCGTCGATCAGGCCCGCCGTGATGCCATCCAGCGCCACCACACGGTCACGCACATCCTTCACTGGGCGCTCCACGAAGTCGTCTCTCAGGAAGCCTCGCAGAAGGGCTCCGCCGTCGATCCGACCAAGCTAACCTTTGACTTCAACGGGGCGGCACTCACGCCGGGCCAGTTGGCCGACATCGAACGCGTGGTCAACGAACGCATTCTGGCCAACGACGCCGTGACATGGAGCGAAGTCGCCTACGCCTCCGTCAAGGGCCGCCCTGACATCATGCAATTCTTCGGCGATAAATACGGCGACTCCGTGCGCGTCGTGCAGGTGGGCGGTAAGGCTGCCTCCCTCAACGGCTGGTCGATGGAACTCTGCGCTGGCACGCACGTGCGCCACACTGGCGAAATCGGCCTCTTTCGCATCGTTGGCGAAAACGCCATCGCCGCGGGTGTCCGCCGCATCGAAGCCGTCGCCGGCCTCGCTTCTTATGAACGTGCGAAGTCCGAAGCGGAGCTACTAAAAGCACTCGCCTCGTCGACCAACACGCCCATCACCGACCTCGCCAAGCGCCTCGAGCAAATCATGGAGCAGAGCTCGGCACTTGAGAAGAAGCTCAAGGTCTTCCGCGACAAGGAATCCTCGCAGCTCGCCGACGCGCTCGCCGCCAAGGCCAGCGACCGCGCGGGTTTGAAATATGTCATCGCCCAGGTCAGCGCGGAAACTCCGAACGACCTGCGCGACCTCGGAGCCAAAGTGGCCGGCAAGGTTGGCCCCGCCGCCGTCGTCGTCCTCGCCGCCGTCTTCGGCGACAAAGTCTCCCTCGTGGCTAATTGCGGTCC
>CAIRLQ010000264.1 GCA_903879465.1 uncultured Opitutia bacterium
CTTCAGGACCAGCATGCAGAACGTCTGCATCGCGCAGTAGCCGAATGACATCGAGGGATGCCGTCGCGGTGCCCGCCAGGCCAAAGCCAGGAGGAAAATCACGACCGCCAGGGTGAAGATAGCCGCTACCGCGACAACCACGTACAGCAGGAAAGAAGCAAGACAGCTAAGGAGGGGCACGGGCGGAGAATGTCCCTCGGATTTAGTTGTGCAAGGACACTCTCGTGGGTTTCGGGATTGACCCCTGCCGCGCGGTGCGTGCCCTATATAGTCCCGATGCGCGACTACGTCCTCAGACGGTTGCTGCTTGTCCCACTAACCTTTGTGGGCATCACCCTTGTAGCATTCTCGTTTACACGCTTCGTGCCAGGCGGCCCCATCGAGCAAGCGCTCGCCGATCGCCAGCAGGCGGACCGGAAACGTAGTTCGGCCGCCCGCCCAAGCGGCCCGGCCTCGCCGGAAGAACTCGATAACCTTAAACGACGCTACGGCTTCGATCGTCCCTTGCTCGAAGCCTATGCCATCTGGCTCGGCATCATGCCCGGACCGGCGGACTGGACCACGGTGCGTCTCGACAAGGACGGGCAGGCGGAAGCTGAGGTCAGCGACGACCTTAAACCTGGACAGTCTTTCAAACTGGCGGTCAAACTAAGCGGCCAGTCCTTCTCCGTCCAAACCCCCGACGGCAAACCGCGCGAACCTTGGCGAGCCAGCATGGCCCCGCTCCAGGATGATCCTGAGAAAGCCCCACGCGTGCTGGTCTACCGTAAAGCTTACTCCGGACTACTGCAGGGCCAGTTGGGCGATTCCACGGGGAGCGACAAACCCGTCTGGGATGAAATCAAGGCTCGCCTACCGATCTCCGCATGGTTCGGCGGCTGGTCTCTACTGCTTGCCTACGCTGTCTCAATTCCCCTCGGCGTCGCCAAAGCCCTTAAGCGGGACGGCTGGTTCGACCGACTGTCCTCCCAGATACTTTTCGTCCTCTACTCCATTCCTGGCTTCATCCTGGCAGTGGCGATGCTGCAATTACTCTGCTTCCAACTCGGATGGTTCCCCACCAAAGGCTTTGACTGGAATCACCTGAGCTGGGCGGGCCGCTTTCACCACACCATTGTGCCGCTCGCCTGCGAGATGATTGGCGCTTTCACGGCCCTCACGCTTTTCACCCGCAACGGATTACTGGATAATCTCGCCGCCGACTATGTGCGCACCGCTAAGGCCAAAGGCCTCAGCCACCGCCGAGTTGTGATGGTCCACGCACTACGCAATTCTCTAATCCCGTTAGCCGCGACTTTTGGAGGTAACTTGGGCTTCTTTCTGACGGGTTCATTCCTCATCGAGGTCACCTTCAATATTCCGGGACTCGGACTTCTCGGCTACGACTCACTGGTCCACCGCGACTTCCCTGTCTTCTTAGGCCTTCTCACCCTTTCCAGCCTCGCTATGTTGCTCGGCAACATCATCTCCGACCTCTGCGTCGCCGCCGTCGATCCACGCATTCGGTTCGATAAACAAACATGAGCGCCGTCGACCCCATCACCCTCAAACGCTTTCAGCGCTTCCGCGCCAACCGCATGGGCTGGTGGTCCTTACTCACCCTGCTGCTCCTCTCGTTCCTAGCGCTACTGGGACCACTGCTCGTCGGCAATCGACCCTTAGCCCTCCGCATCGACGGGAAATGGCGTTTCCCGGTCTTCGCGGGCTTCATCTCGGGCACGGAGCTCGGGCTTAAGAATGTGGCCGAACCTAATTACCGACTCCTAGCCAAGGAACTTGCCGCTAATCATCGGGGGTGGCTGCTCATGCCGCTCGTTCCTTTTGCTCCGGGCGAAGTCTGCGAAGTCATGCCCGATGTCAGTCAGGACGGCGAAGGACGCTGGTGCGATCCGCGCGGCGTCATCGCCGAAGGCCGCATCTTCACGCTCAACGACACGGGCACCCGGAAGCAGATCTGGTCGGTAATCAACGGGCGGCTCAATGGGGATGCCCGCAAGTTCGAAGATGGCACCAGCGTAGCGCGGGCCAAACTCTCGGCCGATAAAGTGATGCTAACTGTTCCAACCAACGATGCGACGGACTGGCATCCACGCGGCGCGCTGTATACTTTGATTCCATCCCCATGTCCGCCGGGGCTCGACGGACACTGGCTCGGCACGGATGAATCTGGTCACGACATGATGGCGAGACTCTTTGGCGGCTTCCGCATCCTCCTGCTGGCCGCGCTGATTTACCTTCCGACTGTTTATGCTGTCGGCCTAATCCTCGGAGCATCCATGGGCTACTTCGGCGGCTGGTTCGACATGTTCTGGCAACGCGCGATGGAAATCTGGTCGAACATCCCTTTCCTTTACGCTGTCATCTTCTTGGCGAGCCTACTCGAACCCTCCCTCGCCATCCTCATCCTAATCCTGGTCGCCTTCTCGTGGATCGGACTCGCCCAGCAGTTGCGGGCTTCGGCCTATCAGGTTTCCGCCCGCGACTACGTGACAGCCTCGAAGGCACTCGGTGCCGGCCACGCGCGCATCATCTGGAGCCATATATTACCCAATTGCGCGACGGTCATTCTCACCACCCTCCCCTTCAGCCTGCATGGGCTGGTCTTCTCCCTTTCCGCTCTCGACTACCTTGGCTTCGGCCTGCCCCCCACCGAGCCTTCGTGGGGAGATCTGCTACACCAAGCCAAGGAAAACTGGAACGCCTGGTGGATTCTCGGACCTTCCCTTTTCGCCCTCGTCGCCACCATGGTCATGATCAACTCCGTCGGGGAAGCGCTCCAAGACGCCTTCGACCTTCGTCGCGCCCAACGATGAGAACTTTTTTCTTATTCCTCACCCTTCTGGGCTTAGCCAAGGCGGAGACCTACCAGGACCCAAAGGCCGCGGCTTATTACGCCGAGCACAAGGAGTTCTTCCACTTCGCCGCGCCGATCGACCTGCCGAAAAATCTCGTTTGGCATGACGGCGCCGAACAAAAGGAGTTCGCGGACCCCCGCGCTGTCCGCGGCGGCAACCTCCGGCAATTCACAGCCGCGACCCCGCCGACGATGCGACGCGTCGGCCCAAATGCCAACAACGGTTTCCGCGGCGAGCTCTACGATAATAACGATTTCGGATTGCTGGCCTCCCACCCCAACACCGACGAACCCATCCCGGGGCTCGCCTTGCAATGGGCGATGTCTGCCGACGAGATGACCGCCTATTTCCGTCTGGATCCGAACGCCAAGTTCACGGATGGACAGCCGATCACCGCGGACGACTACTTCTACGCATTTTATTTCTATCGTTCCCCGTGGATCAACGCCGAGTGGTATGTTGATTATTACACCCGCGAATGGGGCGGCATCACCAAATTCGACGACCACACCATCGCCATCAAAGCTCCGCGCAAGCGACCGCAGCAACTAGAGAACCTAGGGGAACTCCGCCCGATCCCCCGCAACTTCCTGAAGGATTTCGGACCCAACTACGAAAAGCTCTACAACGACCGCTTCCAGCCGACCACTGGACCCTATTTTGTGAGCAAGGAAGGATTCCAGCGGGAAAAATCTGTGACCCTGACCCGCGTGTCGGATTGGTGGGGCGACCGTCGCAAGTTCTACCGCTATCGCTACAACCCCGACATCATCGAGTATACCGTCATCCGCGAGATCGATAGCGCCTACGAATCGCTTCTCGCTGGCGAGATCGACTTCATGCCCATCGGCATGCCGCGCTACTGGTACGGCACCAACGAGAAGAAGGCCTACCAGAACGGCTACCTCAC
>CAIRLQ010000265.1 GCA_903879465.1 uncultured Opitutia bacterium
ACTTCTCGTGCGAGGCGACGTAGAGGAAGTGGACAGAACCCGTCACCGTACCACAGGCGCCGTAGGGCTTGTAGAACAGAGGCGAGTCGCTGGCACCGCTGGGGTTGGCGATCTGCGTCACGAGGGCGCGGAACTCCGGCTTCGGCGTGACGGGCTCCGCCGTGAAGGCGGGGTCGTCGAGCAAAGGGCCGAGGATGGAGCGGATGTCGATGGAGGAGGTATTTTGAGGAGCATTCATACACTTATAGGCTCCCTGATGGCTGTTTTGGACGAGGGCGCCTTGGGTGTCGTAGCGTGCAACCCCTGAAAGGAAGGCCTTAGGGGGCATTTTCGGAGGCGGCGGCGGGATCGAGGCAAAAAACGTCTCAAAGGCGTTCGTTGCATGGAAGCCAATGTTAGCGATGGAATGGCCGTTTTTATTGGTCGGAACGTGTTTCATGTTCGTATGGTTTATTTTTGTTTGGTTGGAGGGAAATTGGGACGACAGCTCACGCTAGGCCCTGAAAAGGGGCCGTCAGAACCGTCGAGGAATAGGGGTCAGATCAGTGTCCTGAGGGGCGAGGCGCGGCCGGGCCGGACTGAAGATTGAGGGGGGCGAGACCGAGCGCCGCGCGGGATGCCTGGAGCGCTGCGGAGGCCTTACGTGTCTGCTCGACGGAAGCCGCCAGCTTCTGGAAAAGCTTCTCTACCGTCACGCGAGCGGAGCCGAGCGCGCGGAGATGTGGCTGTGGACGAAGGTCGGACTCGCCGAGGGCAACAGAGGCCTCGAGCTTGACGGAAACGCCATCGTACTCGACGCGGTCGCGGATGATCTCGACGAGTCGATCGACATAGGCCTCGGGCAGTTCCTCGAGTCGCTGGCGACGAACGACAGTCGACTCTTGCGCGGCAATATCGATGACTGAATCTTCGGAGCCAGCCTTGACCACCGCATCGATGCGCGAGGCATCGATGAAGAGTACGTCCTTGTCCTTGCGGCCTTTGCGGAAGACCAGCATCGCGACGCGCTCGCCGGCACCGGCGATACCGCGCGGGAGCTCCACGACCGTCTCGAGCCAGTTCTGCTCGGCGGTCAGATAAGAGCGGAGGAACCGCGTACTTTGGTGGCGAATCAGATTACGGCCAGACACTACCGCGACGACAGTTCCGGAAGAGGTGACGGTCTCCAAAGCGTGACGGATGAGCTTGAGGTCTCGTCCATCATTTCGGTGCATGGAGAGGCTCTCGGCTGTGAATTCTCGCCGCGCCGTACGCAGGCGGGCTTCGGCTTCGTCGTACTCCGCCTGCAGGTGAGCGAAGGTGCGCTTCAAGTTTTCGTGGCGAGCCTGGCGCTCCCGGAACTGGTACTCCATGTCTCGAAGTCCATCCTCGATGGCCTTGGCGTACGAGGTAAGGACATCGAGTTCCTTGCGGGCCTTCTTGTAATCGGAGTTTTCCCGCAAGTCCCCGCCTTCCTTAGATTGCTGGATCACCCTCTGAACAGCGGGGATGCGGAGCTTGACGAACTCTTCGAGCTCTCGCTGCTTGGATTCCTTGTGATAGCTGGCAGCGACAAGTCCCTGCTCTTCCTGAGCGAGCTCGCTTTTGCCCTGCTTCATTCGGCTTTCCGCCGCGGCGCAAACTGCGATCAGCCGTTCAGCGGGCTCAGAAGTCTGGGACATCAGCTTCAAGATATCCACCTTGGGTCCCGGTTCGACCTGGTAGACATAAGCCAGGTCTACAGGTCGCGTATTGGCCAGATTCGCGAACGCGTGGGTGAGGGGATCGCCGACTTGAACCAAGGCCGATTCAGCGCCGGGCATAATCTGGATTCTCAGCCAGCCAAGAAGCGCCTGAAGCGGGTCCGATTCTTGTGCAAAAAAAGAGCCCTTGCTGTTTTCGCCCATAGAATCGGCGGTCATGCCACCGAGGCCGAAAGTCAGATCCAATGCAGCCTGACCGTGCCCAAGCGCAAAGGCCTTGGCGATGAGTCCCGAAAGGGCTGGCGGAACGTTGACTGCCGGCTGTTCGGTGTCGTTGACGTCCGTTCGGATCAGCAGACCGTAAACAAGGGACGGGAGGACCGGGTCGAGCTCGATGAGTTCAGCAGGGTCAGCGATCTTATCCAGTACCAACAACTGGAACGGCAGCTCACGGGCAGGTAGCTCCATCCAGTTGGCGGAAAGCTTCGCATTGGACCTAAACTCCAAGCTCGCGGCATTGAGGCTCGCGAGGTCGTTGATCAGCCGAGACGCGCGGTAAGCGAGGGGCTGCTGGTCCGCGGAGCCGTCTGCTTCCTCGTTGAGGAAATAGTCCAGCGCCGACACCCCGTTGAGGTAATCCGGCAAAGCCACCTGGGTGGCCGACATCAAGCGAGGCCGATTGTCGCCGGTCTGGCGTGCGGCCTGGCACGCGTAGACGGCATAGACCACCGCAGCCAGACGGCTATCGGAGTCAGGAAACTTGGCCTTTAGCTGCTTGCTGATGGACGCGAGGCGCGTGCGGGCGGCGGGAGAGAGAGCGGGGGGCATGGGATTCAGGCGTTGAGGCCGAGGATTTCGGAGAGCTCACGGGTGGTGATGGCGAGCTCGAGGCGGGCTTCTTCGCGGCGAGCTACCACCAAGGCCTGAGCGTCTCGGGCGACTCGGGCCAGCTTGCGTTGCATCTCAAGAGGCGGGAGTGGGAGATCAATCTCGGCGAGGGCATCACGGGAGAACAGGCGGACCGCCGTGCCTCCGGCCGAAGACATCATCTTAGCCTGCACAGACGGAGTAGAAAGAACCCAGGCGACGTAGGCCGGATCGGCTTTCTCGGCGTCGATGCGGACGACGTGACAAAGCGGGCCGGCCACCAGCTGGAATCCGCCGGTGAGCTGCTCGGGCTCCTTTTCAAGGAGAGAAGCACGGAAGACTCCACGCGAAGAGGTGAGGATGTCTCCCTCCTTTAGACCGTGTCGAGTAACGACCGGACCAGGAAGCGCGACGTCTTCGCCCTCGATCTTGCTGAGGAACGTGCCGGTGAGGGCGATTGGCCCGACCATCTTGGACGGGATGACGCCGTCTTCACTGGGGCGGTCGATTTCTCGGGAGGGAATGCCGGCGCGGACATTGGCGATGTCCCCCAGCTTAAAGTGCGGGAATTTCTGGGGCATAAAATTAGGCGTTCTTGTTGGAGGCGGCATTGAGGGCGTTGAGAATCACCAGCGCCTTCGCGCAACCGATCCCGCGTCGGTTGAGCTTGGTGGCGATACGGTTGATGCGTGCGCTGTTGATACGGACACCAGCGACAGGCAAAGGAATCCAGCTTCCTGCGATGATTTCGCCCGGGACCCCTTCCACCATCATCTCCACGGAGGCGACGGCCTGCTCTGACTTCTCGAGATCCTTGAGCATACCCTCGGTCAGCTTTTCCAGCTCACGGGCGCTCTTATTAAGGGCGCGGCGGATATGGTCAGAGAAACCCGAACCCCCGACGGCCTCGTCGAGGAGGCTTTTGTGCTTTTCTTCTACTTCCTTCTGGGAGGACTTGGGCTTCCAGCTCTTGACCTGGCCGAGCGCCCGTGCGATGACTTCCTCCATGAACTTCTCCTCGGAAGCGGCCTCGCCCTTGGCCGCGCCGGCCTTCTTGAGGATCGCCATCGTGGAGCCGAAGGTCAGGGTCATGAACTCGTGCCCCATCGGAGAAACGGCGTCGAAGAAGCCGTACAAGAACGAGGCAACGAAGGCCGGGCGGCGGGTGAAGACCACGTGCTCGGCATCCAGTGCCGGCCCCTCTTCGCTCTCATTACGGACCACGGCGACCTTCATCAACTTGAGCGCCTTGGCCTGGATGGGCGTGATCGCCTTGGCCTCGGCCATGAGGGAGCCGCTCTGGACGGCTTTGCCGAGGTTGAGGAGGTTGTCGGTGGCCTGCTGTGCTGCGCGAGAGAGATTGGACATGGTTTTTTGCGGTATGGAGATAGACTGGAGGGCTTGCCCTGCTAGTCAAACAAATCTGACATTTACTTGTAGGGCATAGACATCAGGCCCGCAACAACCGTTTAAAACGACTTTTTAGCCACTTTTCCATGTCTGTACGCCCCCTTTATCAACGGACCCCCTCCCACCTAGACCTTTTGGACCCGAAGGAAAAGGTGCTCTCCCACAACAAAGTGACCGGCTGGAGCGTGAACCTCCCCATCGCCAAGACCTGCCAGCCTTCGAAGGTCTGCATCAACACGTGCTACTTCTCCAAGGGCGGCTCCTCCTGGCCGGCCAGCCTCAACAAGCAGGTGCGCGTTTATAACTCAATCAAGGGCGACCCTAAGGGAACCGCGTCCCGAATCGCGCGCGAGTGCGTGAAGAACAAAGCCACGTACCTGCGCTGGAACGGCGGCGGCGATCTCTTCGACGAGTCCATCGACTGCTTGA
>CAIRLQ010000266.1 GCA_903879465.1 uncultured Opitutia bacterium
AGACCTACGCCGACAAACTCCGCGAAGGCGTGGTCGTCCCGGAATTTCCGGAAACAGTTAAGCGTCATTTCGACTTCGGGGGCGAACTCCTGCTCGGTCACCTGCGCTACGGCACCTCGGGCACCTTTGATTCGGTCTCCTGCCATCCATACGCCCGCAAGTCCATCTGGCCCACGCGCAACCTGCTCGTCGCCGGTAACTTCAACCTAACGAACACCGGCGAACTCAACGCCTCGCTCACCGAGCGCGGCGCACACGTCATCTACTCAACCGACACGCAATCGATCCTCGAGGAGATCGGCTTCTGGCTCGATGAAGAACACGACCGACTCTTCAAGGCCTTCAAGGACCAAGGGCTTGAAGGCGCCGCGGTGCAGTCTGAAATCTCGAAACACCTCGACGTCGGTAATGTCCTGCGCCGCGCCGCGAAGAACTGGGACGGTGGCTATGCCATCGCCGGCCTCATCGGGAATGGAGACAGTTTTGTCATCCGCGATCCGAATGGCATTCGCCCCTGCTGGTACGTGCGCACCGAAGACCTCGTTGCCGTCGCCTCCGAACGCGTAGCGCTCATGACTATCGTTGGCGTTAACCAGGAGGATGTTCACGAGCTACCTCCGGGCTGCGCCTTGATCATCAAGGCCGACGGACGACATAACATCGAATCCGTGCACGCCCCGGCCGAACGTCGCCACTGCTCCTTCGAACGCATCTACTTCTCCCGCGGTAACGACCCAGAGATCTATGCCGAACGCAAGGCCTTAGGCGCCGCTCTCGCCGACGACGTCATCGCGCAAATCCGCGACGACCACGACAGCGCAGTCTTTTCTTACATCCCGAACACGGCCGAGATCGCGTGGTACGGACTCATGGAAGAACTCCGCAAACGCCGCCGCTCACAGGTCCGCGACCGACTCGTCGACGCCCAGCGTGCCGGCAAGCTGGATGAGGCGATGATCGATAAACTTGTGCTCGGTGGCTGGCCCCGCGGCGAAAAAGTTGCCCACAAAGACGTCAAGCTCCGCACGTTTATCTCGCAGGAGAAGAATCGCATGCAGATGGCTTCGCACGTCTACGACATCTCCTACGGTACCGTCCGCGACGGCGACACGCTCGTCTGCGTCGACGACTCGATTGTCCGCGGCACGACGCTCCGCCAGTCGATCCTCCGCATTCTCGCCCGCCCGAATCCCAAGCGCATCGTGATCGCTTCGACGGCACCGCAGATCCGCTACCCAGATTGCTACGGCATCGACATGTCCGAGATGGGTAAGTTCCTCGCGTTCCAAGCGACCGTCGCCCTCTGCAAAGATCGCGGCATGGGCGAACTTCTCCGCGAAGTCTACGAAGACTGCGTGGCTCAGTCGAAGCGCCCGACACGCGATATGAAGAATCACGTGAAGCGTCTCTACGATGCTTTCACCGACGTGGAAATCGCCGCCAAGGCCGCCGAACTTGTCTACCCCACTAAGTGCGCCTGGAAAGGCGAGCTGGTGTTGGTCTTCCAGAAAATTGGTGCCCTGCACAAGGCTTGCCCCACGAGTCAGGGTGATTGGTATTTCACCGGGAACTACCCAACGCCGGGAGGACTCGGCGTGCTCAACCAGGCTTACATCAACTACTGGGAAAAGCGCGAAGGCCGCTCCTACTGATCAGGAGTAGAGTTTGAACGGGGCCGTGCGTGCGCGATAAGCGGCCGCATCGGCATCCCATTGAGCGATCCAGCGGGCGATATCCACTTTGGCACCTTTGGCACGAATGTCTTCGAAGAAGGCTTCGCTGCCGACGTGTTTGATGAACAGGTCGCGTTCGGTCTTGGTGACGCGCGTGAAAGGGTTGGAAGTGTCCCAGACACAGGCCTGACGCATCATGTGCAGCGAAATCGCCGTGGGGCGGAGCCGCGGCCAATCATTCACCGCAAGGTAAACGCCCTGGGTGCCGTCAGCCATGAGCTTGGGCTCCAGCGTTAGGCCCGGCACGGCGTTACCAAGTGCGGCGACAATATCCGCCGCCTTGCGGCGTGAATATTTCACGAAACGGAAATGCATCGAATCGCCAAAGGAGTGGCTGAAGTCGCCGACGATGCAGCCGAGGCCGACCATGGAGTAGCCGAGCGCCGCCTGCGCCGTCGGTATGCGGGGAGAGGTGGCCACCCAATTAAGGCCGGTCAGATTCCACGTCATCGACCGGCGCCAACCGCGCATCGGGACGACTTCTAAGACGCCGCGTCGGCGTTTAGCTTCATCGAGTTCCAACACACCCGGCGTGGCGACGGCCCAGCGCGCGATTTCACCGATGGTCAACCCGTGCATGTAGGGCGTCTCATAAGCGCCCACGTAGCTGCGCCATTTGCGGTCAAGGAACGGTCCTTCCGCCTTCTCTCCGCCCAGCGGATTCGGACGGTCGAGCACAATGACGCGAATCGGACGGTCCAGGGAGAAGCACGCCTCGATGACGTAGCGCATGCAACTGATGTAAGTATAGGATCGTGCGCCGACATCTTGGAAATCGATGACGATGGCATCGAGCCCGGCGAGCATCTCCGGCGTGGGGCGGCGGGTCGCACCGTAAAGTGAATACACCGGCAAGCCCGTGCGGACATCTTTGGCGTTCTTAATCACGACTTCGGCCGCGGCGTTGCCGTCGATCCCGTGCTCGGGCCCAAACAACTTCACGAGCTTCACGCCGGGTGCGCGGGCAAGCACATCGACCGTCCGCTGACCGTTACCATTGACCCCGGCGCGGTGCGTGACCAACCCGCAGCGCAGGCCGCGTAAAGAAGCGAAGCCGTCGGCCTCGAGCGTGTCGATACCCAGCATCACGCGCCCTCGCATGGGGGCGGGCGCCGGCATGGGGGAAGAAACATTGACGCCGGGCGATGGAGTGAATCCTCCACCGGAAGATCCGCTGCTGGAACAGCCGGAAAGATATGTGGCGCCGAGGGAGCCCGCGGCGGTGAGATAAAGAAACTCGCGGCGGTCCATGGGAAGCAGGTTCCGCCATCCTCGCTTATTCGCGGAAGGGTTCAAAGTACGAAATTAAGTTTCGCCCACGCGCGCTGACGTTCGAAATTCCGTTTGCAGAACAGGTCTGGCCCGACACGGTCAGTCTCATGCGCATCGCCCTCCTCGGCTCCGGTCGCGGCTCCAATGCCGATGCCGTCCTCCGCGCCCAAGCCGAAGGTCGCCTCGGCCAGGCCAAAGTGGTGGGCCTGTGGTGCGACGTCCCGACCTGCAAGATGCTGGAGTTGGGGCCCAAGTATGGCGTCCCGGCGCGGTTTCTGGATTCCGGTCCTTTTAAGACGAAGTTTTCTCCCGAGCGGGAACAAGTATGGGCTGACGACCTCAAGGCCGCTCAGGTCGACCTCGTCGTCCTCGCGGGCTTCATGCGCGTGATCAAGGCCCCGTTGCTCGACGCTTTCGCTGGCCGGATCATCAACCTGCACCCAAGCCTCCTTCCGGCCTTTCCGGGATTGGATGGCATCGGCCAAGCTTGGAATGCAGGCGTCCCCGAGGCCGGCTGCACCGTCCACTGGGTCAATGCTGAGATCGATGGTGGTGCCCATCTCGGCCAAACCCGCGTCCACCGCGAGGTGACCGATACCCTCGAATCCTTTGCGAATAAAATCCACGCCGCCGAACATGCACTACTTCCCGCCGTCATCGCCCGCCTAAGCGAAACTCTGTCCCGATGATCGAACTGAAAAGCCCTATTCACGAGGATATGGTCCAGCCGCTGGAAGACCATTTCTGCGAACTCACCCGCTCTAGTTGGATGCTTTTCCACGAAGGCCCCGGCAAGCCCCACTTCGTCATGGGTTATTTCGAAACCAAGGCCGAGTCCGATGAAGCCTGGGCCGACCTTCGCAAGGCCTTCAAGAAACTGCCCGAGAAATATGAAGAGACGGTCTTGGCCGACAAGGACTGGAAAGAGGCTTATAAAGAACACCTCAAACCTTGGGATTACGGCCGACTCCACTGGGTTCCGGCCTGGATGCGCGGCAAACATGTCGTCCCCGCCGCTGCGGCGGTGATCTGGTTCGATGCCGGGCTAGCCTTCGGGACTGGCGACCATCCCACGACCCGCCTCTGCGCGATCCGTATGATGGACTTTCTCGAGACGCACCCGGCTTCGCAAGTCTCCGTCACCGACGCCGGTTGCGGCTCAGGTATCCTCGCTCTCTCCGCCGCCAAGCTCGGCTGCGGGCGCATCGCCGGATTCGACCGCGATCCAGAATCTGTCCGCGTCAGTATCGCAAACCGGGCCGATAACGGTCTCGCCGACGAAACTGTCGCGTTCCATCACGCCGGTCTGGAGGAAGGCTTTCGCCTCACTGGGCGGGCCGACGTCGTGCTGGCCAACATCATCAGCGACGTGCTCTGTATCTACGCCGACAACCTCGTGGACTCCGTAAGCCCTGGCGGCGTCCTCGCCTTGAGCGGCATCCTCGCCAAGGAGCAGGATTCGGTGCGCGCCCACTTCGAAGAAAAATGCCGGGTGGCGTGGGGTGATGGCATGAAATCCGACGGACGTATCATGGGCGAGTGGAGCGACGTCGCTCTTTTCCGACCCCTTTGAGCCGCTTGCCTCCCCGCTTATTTCTTCTTCTCTTCAGCTCATGCCCTCCACCGCTGCCCTAAGTATCCGTTACGCCCGCTGGATCACCCTGCTCTTCGGGGTTCTTTGCCTAGGGTTGGGCGTCAACGAACTCGTCGGCGGGATCTCCCTTGGCGCGATTCATCTTCCTCCGCGGTGGAATCCCGCCGTGGTCACCTTCCCCATCGCCCTCCGGGTCGAGTCATGGTTCCTCATCGGTTACGCCATCTTACTATTTCTTCCGTGGCGCTCACTGCGCAACCGTAAGCTCTGGAATCTATTGTTCTCCGTTCTTTGCGTGGCATCGGTGATCTACGCATTCGCGATGATTTCCGAAGTCATGGCCAAGAATTATATCGCCCAGAATGCGCACATGAAGGCCAAGATTCCGGTATTCCAGGCAGTCCTGCTATTCCTGAGTTTGGGCCAGATCCCGCTCGAGCTCTTCAGCCGGAAACCCGAGCTGCTCGACTGATCAGAGCGCCGACATTATCTGGCGCCAGGGGATAAACCAGGGCCAGACGAGAACGATAACTAAGAAAGAGAGGGCGATGCCCGCAGGAATCTCGGTGCGACGAGAGACTCCAAGCCGCGGCACAGCATAAGTGAGCAGCCATATCGATTTGTAGATTACCTGGAAGACAAGCAACCACAGGAAGCTGCTCGGCCGATAGGCGCCGAGGATGGAGCAGGCGAGAATGGCGAGCCAAAGGGAGCCAACCAAGGTGCGCCACCCCGCGCTTTCAATGAACGCTCCCTGATCCGTAACCGAAGCCTTGAGGAGTGTCCCGAATCCAATCGGCACTAAAATCAAAATGTTCGCCCAGAATAGAAACTGAACATCCATCATCGGTCAAAGCGCGGCGTGCAGCGCTTCGGCGCGACTAATCGCTTCTTCAACCGTCGGCGCCGTGACGGTGATATGGCCCATCTTCCGGCCGGGTGCTGACTTGCCCTTATCATAGAGGTGAAGTTTGGCGGCCGGATCTTTGAGGACTTTCGTCCAGTCGGGCTCCTGGCCACCGCGCCAGACATCGCCAAGCAGATTAACCATGGCGGATGGGGCGAGTGGCTTCGTGCCGCCGAGTGGCAATCCGCACACGGCACGGATATGCTGCTCGAACTGGCTGGTCTCGTTCGCGTCAAAAGTCTGGTGGCCACTGTTATGCGGACGCGGGGCAAGCTCGTTGACGACGATACGGCCGTCCTTCACGAACATTTCGACCGCGAGTAGCCCGACAAGTTGGATTTTTTCCGCGATGCTCAGCGCCAAGGCACGTGCCTCGACGGCGGTAGCCTCGGAGATACGGGCCGGTGAAATGGAAAGGTGGAGGATATGGTTCCGGTGAATATTCTCCGCAGGGTCGTAGACGGCGGTTCGTCCGTCGATCGTGCGGGCCACGAGCACGGAGATCTCCATCTGGAATGGCACCCAGGCTTCCAGCACGCCGACGGCGCCTCCGATCTTAGTCCAGGCCGCGCTGAGGTCCTCCGCGGCGGTCGGCAGCTTGACCTGCCCTTTACCGTCATAGCCAAAGTCGGCGGTTTTCAAGACGCACGGTAAACCGACACTCTGCACGGCGGCTTGTAGCTCGGCAAAAGAAGATACCACCGCGAAATTGGCGCAGGGGATGCCGGAAGCCCTTAGGAACTCTTTTTCTCGGCGGCGATTCTGACAGATTGCCAACACCTTGGCGGAAGGATGACAGGGAACGGACTGCGCGACGAACTCGACCGTGGCGGGCGGGATGTTCTCGAATTCGAGGGTGATGCGACCGCAACCTTGGGCGAAACGCGTCAGGGCGGCGGTATCGCTCCACTCCGCCGTGATATGCTCGTCGGCAATCCCGGCCGCGCAGGCACCAGGCGAAGGATCGAATGTGCGCACCTTATAACCCATACGGCGAGCGGCGATGGCCGACATGCGGCCAAGCTGACCTCCGCCCAGAATTCCAATGGTGCCTCCAGGCAACAGCGGCGACTCCATGGCTTAGCGCTTCTTGCCTTGGCGGCCGGGAATTGGGTTATCCAGCACGGCCTTAGTCTGTGCGGCTCGATAGGCATCCAGCTTCTTGGCTAGCGGCGCGTCAGCTAGTGCGAGCACCGCGGCGGCGCCGAGGGCCGCGTTGATAGCTCCTGCGCGACCAATCGCAAAAGTATGCACCGGGATCCCTGCGGGCATCTGCACAATAGAGAGAAGTGAGTCGATGCCGTCGAGCGACTTGGATTGGACCGGCACGCCCATGACCGGCAGCGAGGTCATCGCGGCTACCATCCCGGGCAAATGCGCGGCACCGCCGGCACCAGCGATAATCACCTGCAGGCCACGCCCGCGGGCGGCCAGGGCGTAGTCCTTGAGCTTAAGCGGCGTGCGGTGCGCACTAACGACCTCGGCTTCGAAGACGATGCCGAGCAGCTTGAGCGTGTCCGCGGCGTTGACCATCGTCTCCCAGTCCGACTGGGATCCCATGATGATGCCGACCTTCGGGGCGGATGAAAGCGCGCGTGCCATCCCCGAAGCGTGCCTCACGGCGGCCCGCCTGTGAAGCCCGAAGCGAAAAAACTAGTCTATATAAGGGGTGTATTCCGGCACGAGTTCACGGATACCGAGTTTGCAGGCCTGTCGCTCTAGGGTAATCAAACCTTGGACGCGTTCCAGTAAGCCGTTCAGTGGCTCCGGATGGGGACACTTTACAATGAAGCGGAAGACCCGCGGATGTTCGGTCGGGTGATATTCCTCACCCTGTTGCTGTAACTCTTCGACCAATTTTTCCCCGGGGCGCAGGCCGATAATGCGAATCTCAATATCAATATCCGGCCGTAGACCGCTAAGCTCAATCAGCTGACGGGCGACATCGGCGATCTTGAGCGGGTGCCCCATCTCGAGCACCAGAATATCTCCACCTGTGCCGAGCGTGGCGCTCTGGAGCACGAGCCCAACCGCCTCCGGGATGGTCATGAAATAGCGCTTCACGTCCGGATGCGTGACTGTGACCGGTCCGCCGGCCGCGATTTGTTTACGGAAAATGGGAATCACGGAGCCGGACGAACCCAGTACATTGCCGAAGCGGACCGCCAGGAAGCTCGTCTTGTTGCTAGGGGCGGACTGCAAGGCGGCGATGGTCAGCTCGGCCAGGCGCTTCGTCGCACCCATCACATTCGTGGGATTGACCGCTTTGTCGGAAGAAATCAGCACGAATTTTTCCACGCCATATTCCGCGGCAAGGCGGGCCACCACGGCGGTGCCGAGCACGTTGTTCTGCAGTGCTTCGGCCGGCTGCGATTCCATCATTGGCACGTGCTTGTGCGCCGCAGCATGTAAGACGAGGCTGGGCTTATAAGTCGCAAAGAGCTGCCGCAGGCGGACTTCATCGCGGACATCTGCCACGATAGGCGTGATGAGTGCCCCGGCGCCAGCCGCAACCAGCTCCTGCTCGGCCTGGTAAAGAAGTACCTCGCACTGATCTAAAATAATTAAACGCGCGGGGGAGCGAGCGGCGATCTGACGGCAAAGTTCCGACCCGATGCTACCGCCGGCACCCGTGACCAGGACAGATCGACCGGCGATCATGGCATCAATCGCATCATCATCTAACTTGGCAGGCTCGCGGCCCAGCAAGTCTTCGACGGAGATCGGACGGAGATCGGTGGCGCGCACGCGGCCGCCAGCGAGCTCGGCGAGCGAAGGTACCACCAGTACGCGTAGCCCGCTGGCCGTGGCGAGCGTGCTGACTTCACGGATGCGCCGCGCACTGGTGACCGGCAGGGCAAGAATCACTTCCGTCACCCCATATTTCTCACTGAGTTGTCCCATGTGCGCAGGGGAGCCAATCACCGGCACGCCGTGAATATTAAGTCGGTGCTTGCTCACGTCGTCGTCTAAAAAGCAAATCAGTTCGAGTCCATGGCCGCGGCGCGACATCAAGTCAGCGGCGAGCTGCGCCCCTACCTGGCCGGCGCCCACGATGGCGATGCGTTCGACAACCCCAGCACGGCCAACGGCCTTGGACCAAAATCGTTCGCGGAGCGCACGAATGGAAACGCGAAAGCCGACGAAGAGAATCAGCGATAGGTTGAAGTCCACCAATGTCACGCCCCGGGGAATACCGACGGCATAACCTGCGGTGCCTCCAATGATCCCGGGCAGGATTAGGGCTAGCGCCGTGGCGACACCCAAGGCCAGGGCCATCCTCAGGGCATCCGGAAGCCGGAAATAATAGAACACTCCGCGGAACTGCCCAAAGGCTCCGAGGAGCAGGACTTTTAGTGGCACCAACCAAATCAGAGCCAAAAACCTCTGCTGATGGAGATAATCCTCGACCATCGGCCGGTTGAGTTCACGCATCTCCGCGGCCCCGCTGAAGCGAAGTTCATAGGCAAACCAAAGCGACAAGGCAGCCAGCGCGCCATATACCGTGAAGAAGAATCCGGTGCGCTGGAAACGATTGACGGAGGTCTGCATGGGGGTCCCCTCTTAATGAAGGAGTTCGCCGGGCTATTCAACGATGATACGAAATCCCAGCGTGCGCATCTTTTCGCGCTTTAGCAGCGTACGTATCGGCAGGCTCGCCGCGAGGGGGGTCGCGACGCTGCCACCGCCGACTTGCGCCCTATCCGTAGATGCTTCGGCCTGCAGCCATTCCTCGACATTCCCTAATAAGTCGTGGAATCCATGGGCGTTCGGTGCGGACGTCCCGACTGGCCGCGCGCTGATTCCGTCGGTATTTCCCGACGACCAAGCCATTCGCGCCGTGGGTGCCTGGGCAATCTCACCCGCCGCCGCGGCAAATTCAGCCGCCGTGGGCAGGCGGACCTTCGAACCCAACACCCAGCCAAGCCGGACGCAGAACGCGGAGCCGTCCGCATATGAAACGGACTCCACTGGGTTGGCTTCCCGGTGGATGGAACTCGGATTCGTACCCATCAAGGCTGCGTAAATCCCTTGGGGCGTCTCGGTTCGATACATTCGGATGTTCTGCCGTGGCACCGGTAGTAGATTCTGGTCGACCACTGCGAGTACGGTGCGAATCACCGCTTCGTTGGCCACGAGATACTCCAGCTCCATTCTTTCATGATCATCGGGGAGGAATGCTCCCGTGTTTGCATCCGCCAACTTACGCGCAGCCGTCAGCCCTTCGTTGGCCTTGCGGATGGCCGCATCCACCTGACGCTGCCGCAGGTCCGCGCGCATCTTGGCGAGCACTTCCCGAACCGCGATGATCTCCTTATGAAAACGCGCGGAATTATGCTGGCGCGCTATCCGGGCCTCCTCGTTGCGGTCGGCATAGGCACTTCGTGGATACTCCGTGAGTAATTTCCCGAAGGCGTCCGTCGCCGCCTGCCATTCTGCGGCGGCTTTCTCCCAGTTCCCAGCGGCTTCGGCGGCTTGTGCAAATGTTTGCTGTTTTTTTACCGTAGCCCAAAGCGACCCCGAAAAGGCGGTCTCTCGGCGATCTGATAATTTTTCCGGCCGTCTAAATTCCGTATCCCTCACGTCGCGGTAACGAACGAGAAACTCCGATTCCTGATCAATCGCCGCCGCGAACTTAGCCGCCGCTTCATCATAACTACCTGCTGCCAGCAGCTTCTCCCCTTCCGCCTCCAACGCGCGTCCTTTATTCCAAATCGCCTCCGATTCTAATCGCCGTAAGCGCGTGTCCAAGCGTGCCTGCCTACCTGGGTCACCCAGGCCAGCCGCATCCCATTTCGCGGAAATCTCTCGTTCGCAGATCAGCGCCCGTCGGAGTTGTTCAATGGCAGCCATGTTGTCTTTCGGCGCGAGGGCTAATGCGGTTTTTTCGGCCTCATCCGACTCTCGTCGCAGCCGCTCGCTTCGTAGAAGATGCACGCGCCGGCGCAGGGTGTCTAGGCGGTTACTATCCGTGCCCACCGCCTGCCGGGCGATGATGTACTCCTCCTGTGCCTGCAGGGCCCCCTCCAAGAGAAGTAAGTCTTCTTCCTTGAGTTCGAATCGATCTTGGCGGGCCTTTTCAAAGGCGAGTTCCAGCTCCAATGAACGCTTCCGCAATTCCTCGACGCGCTCCGGAGACGCGTCCACATCGCGTCGCCGGTTTGACCGCTTATCGGCGGTATAAAGGAAGGCGCACCAAACCGCCATGCCCAGCATCAAGAACACCAGGAAGGGAATCCGTAATTTGCCCCAGACATCCCGCATAAACTCGCGTGCTTTGTTGATTCGTGGCTTGGTGCCGACGACAAAGTCCGTTCTGGGGTTCTGGGGGCCTTGGGTCATGGCAATTCCTACAACTTTGTCGCTGGCGG
This sequence comes from uncultured Opitutia bacterium, assembly GCA_903879465.1. GTDB lineage: Bacteria > Verrucomicrobiota > Verrucomicrobiia > Opitutales > UBA953 > UBA953. The sequence goes on from CAIRLQ010000266.1 coordinate 10,879, forward strand.
TTTGTTTGCTTTAATGGTTACCTACTCTGGTCCATCAAAGTAATCTCATCAACCTTGGAAATGGCTCAATTTAAGCGCATCGCTGTCATCGGCGCCGGCCTCATCGGTGGCTCCATCGTCCTGGCCGCCGCGCGTCGCGGCCTGGCGGGATCGCTCGCCTGTTGGTCACGTTCGGAATCGTCGCGCTCCACCCTTCGGTCGTTTAATGTCGCGGAGGTATTCGATAGCGCTGCCGAATGCGTGAAGGGTGCCGACTTGGTCGTGGTGACGACCCCGGTGGATACAGCGGAAGCGACTTTCCTCGCCATCGCGCCCTTCCTTGCTCCCGGTGCGGTGGTCACCGATGCGGGAAGCGTCAAGGTCGCCATCCAACTGGCGGCCCGTCGACTCCCTTCGCTTAACCCTTTCATCGGAGCGCACCCGATGGCGGGCGGCGAAAAAGCCGGGGCCGCCCACGCCTCCGCTAACCTCTTTGAAAATCGGGTCTGCTTTATCACCCCCTCAGGCCAGGACGACCCTCGGGCCTTGGCCTTGGTCCGTATTTTCTGGAAAGAACTAGGCTCGACGCTGACGGAAACCGCCGCCGCGCAGCACGACGAAATCGTCGCCGCCATCAGCCATTTACCCCACGCCGCAGCGGCCGCCCTGATCCTCGCCGTCATGGATCAGCCCGGCTTCCGACTGGAGGCGGCTGGCCAAGGCTTGCGTGACGCCACGCGGATTGCGGCGGGGGAAGAAAATCTCTGGGTGGGCATCCTCCTCGCCAACGCCCGCCACACGGCAGAAGGCTTGCGTGCCGTGGAACATCGGGCGGCCCAACTTCGTCAGGCCATCGAAGGCCAAGACGCTACGACTTTACGCCGCCTGCTCGCCGAAGCCCGGATCGCCCGCCAAGCCCTCGACCTGAACTCATGAGCCCCACGTTAGTCATCCGGCCTTTTCAGACCCCTGCCCGCGGTATTGCCCAAGTTCCCGGATCAAAGAGCATCACCAATCGCGCGTTGATTCTCGCCGCCTTGGCTGACGGACGCACGGTGCTGACCGGCGCACTCTTCAGCCGCGACACTCGCATCCTCATTGCCGCGTTGCAGAGTCTCGGCTTCGACGTCATTGCCGATGAGCCGGCCCATGTGATTTGTATCACCGGCCTATCGGGGAAAATTCCGAAGAACCGAGCCAAACTTTTTGTCGGTAACGCTGGCACCGCGGCACGCTTCCTCACGGCATTCCTCGCCCTCTCTCCAGATGGTTGTTTCGAGCTCGATGGCGATGAGGCCATGCGCTCGCGCCCGATGAGCGGCCTGCTTGATGCCCTGACGGGCGCAGGCTGCCGCGCCACGAAACCTGATGGTTCACCCGCAACACATTTTCCGTTCACCTTGCATACGTCGGGCAAGCTCGGGGCTCTCACCGTCGACGCTTCTGCCTCCTCGCAATTACTCTCGGCCCTCTTGATGGTCCTGCCACTAAGCCCAGGTGCCTCCGTCACGATGAAAGGCGCGACGGTGTCGGAGCCGTTCGTCGAAATGACCGCCCGCATGTGCGGCCAATTTGGTCGCCCTCTCCGCCGCCAGGAAAACGGCTGCTGGGCTTGTGAGGAACCAGGCAGCTACGTCTCCTGTCACCCGGTATACGCCATCGAACCTGACGCCACCGCGGCGAGTTACTTCATTGCCTTGCCCGCGGTCACTGGCTTCGGAGCCTGCGTTCGCATCGAGGGTTATGCCCATGGCAGCCTACAAGGGGATACCGCTTTCGCCAAGGTCGCCGCCGCGTGTGGAGCGATTTTACGGCCCGCCGACGGTAACATGGTCGTTCAGACGTGGAAGAATATCCAGGGAGGTGATTTCGATTTTAATGCCTTCTCGGACACTTTCCTGACTCTGGCGACCCTCGCCACTCTCGCCTCGGGGCCGGTACGAATCAGCGGCATCGCCCACACCCGCAAACAGGAAACCGACCGCGTCCTCGCCATGGCGACCGAATTAGAGCGACTCGGCATCCGCGTAAAACCGACGGCCCAAGAGCTGCGCGCAGATGATACGCTTTCGGAGCTGACGATTTTCCCCGACAAAGGCGCGCTCCGTAAGGCTGCGGCGAATGGACCAGTCGCGATCCATACTTACGAAGATCACCGCATGGCGATGAGCTTCGGTGTGCTGGGCTGCCTGGATCTCTTCGGTGACGGGCGCCCCTGGATCGCCATCGAAGACCCCGCCTGCACAAGCAAAACGTTCCCACATTTTTTCACCGCCCTCGAGGCGCTGCGGACCAATTTCGTGCGCGTCTCCGTCGACGGCGGCGCCGCTTCTGGCAAATCCAGTACTAGCCGTCGTCTCGCTGTAAATATGGGCCTACTCCATGTCGACACGGGCGCCCATTATCGCAGCCTGACCCGTGCCTTGCTAGATATGGGTGCCACGGCGGAGGACACGACTTCCATCTCTGCGGCGCTGAAGAAAATCCGCATTGGGTCACAGATTGTAGAATGTGGCTGGGCGCGAAGCTCCTCGCTGACGCTGGGCGGGCAGTTGCCTTCAGATGAATCACTCCGAACGCCTGAAGTGAATGCGGCTGTCTCGAAGATGGCCGCCCTACCCGTCGTCCGCACCTTCCTCCTCGAGTATCAACGTAGCCAGGTGAAGCTCGCCCAGGAAAGCGGCTTTACTGGGGTCGTCATGGAAGGCCGTGACATCGGCTCCGTCGTTCTGCCTGACGCTGAAGTCCGTATCTTCCTGGAAGCGAATGAATCCGTGCGTGCGCAGCGCCGGGCGGCCGAAGGCCAGTCCGACGCCGTGGCCCAGCGCGACCTACTGGATTCGACGCGTAAGACTGCGCCTCTAGTTTGCCCCAAGGGCGCCCATCGCATCGACAATACCGATCTCTCCCTCGAGCAAGTCGTGGCGGAAATCTCTGGACTGATTAAAATCGCCGCCCTGCCCCGATGATTCTGCAGTCGAAGAATCTGATCTATAAGGCTGTTTATCACGGCGCGCGCTCGCTCATCGAAGTCTTCGCCACACTGGAAGTGACCGGATGGGAGGGCGTCCCGGACGGCGCCTGCCTATTTGCCTCCAATCACCAGAGTATGCTCGATCCACCCCTGGTGGGCTCCAGCCTGCCGCGCGAAATCTCCTTCATCGCTCGCCGCTCCTTGTTCGATAATCCTGTATTCGGTTTTGTGATTCGGGCGTGTCATTCCATTCCCGTTGATCGTGGGGAAGCTGATATCGGTGCGATTCGCTCCGCGCTCAACGCCCTCGCTTCCGGCGAAGGCCTGCTGATTTTCCCCGAAGGCACCCGGAGCCACGACGGCGTGATCACGGAGCCCAAGGCCGGGGCCGGGCTCCTGGCCTGCAAGTCGGGTGTGCCAGTGATTCCCATCCGTATCCGTGGCACGCGCGATATCCTCCCCCGTGGATCCCTCTTCCCCAGTGGCTCTGCGCGCGTCCACCTGCGCTTTGGTCCGCCAATGCTAGCGGCGGAGTATGATCCTGGGAGTAATCATCCGGGACGTTCCATCGAGGCGGCACGCCGCATCCTGGAGCGTATTAAGGCACTCCCAGACGAAGTGGATCTCGGGCTCTAACCGAGATTAGGAAATCCGCTGCGGCATCACGACGCAGAGAAAGTCATCCTTTAATCCGCGGATGACTCCCGGCGACATGTCGTCTTTGAATTCAAAATCGATTTCGTCTTCCGTCAGCGCCTTCAGCGGGTCGATGATGTACTGCGGGTTGAAAGCGATATTTACCTCAGGGCCGTCATACTTAATCGCGATAGGCTCATGGGCATCGCCGCTCTCCGACTTAGCCGAAATCTCCAGGTTCTGAGTTTTCTTGGAAACACTCAGCCGAATCGTGTTGTTCCGATCGTCCGTCATCAACGCCGCGCGGTTCACGCTTTCGAGAATCTTCTCACGTTCGAGACGTACCTTTGAGCCGGCTTCCTTGGGGATGACCTGGCGGTAGTTCGGATAGTTGCCTTCCACGACCTTGGAGACGAGCTGGATGCGGTCCACGAGGCCTTCCTCGTTCTTTGGGATGTCGATAGTAAACCCAACCTGGCGTTCATTGTGCGAGACATGGGCGACGCCCCCGGCTTTCAGCAAGCGCATCAATTCGATGATCGTGCGGGCAGGTAGAATGAGGGCGAGGGTTTTGTCCGCGCCGTCGATCTTACGCTCACACTTGGCGAGACGTCGGCCATCGGTCGCGACGACGGTGAGTTTCCCTTCGGCGAATTCAAAGAAGACCCCATTGAGTATATAGCGATTTTCGTCGGATGATTGTGCGTAGCTGACCTTGCGCAACATGTCGCCCAGATCGTCTTGGTTGATTGAGATTGTGGGTTGACCAGCGAAATTGGAAATGGGCGGGAACTGATCGGCGGGGAGACCAGCAATTTGAAAAACAGAACTGCCCGAAGTGATTTTCACGCGGTCCTTGCCGGTAAGTTCGACGATGGTGTCACTGCTCGAAAGCGCTCGGATAATGGGTACGAGTTTTTTGACTGGCAGTGTGATACGACCAGGGGAGGTTACTGTGGCCTTGATGCGGCAACAAATTCCAAGATCGAGGTTGGTGGTGGTCAAGGTCACCATATCGCCTTCGGCTTCGATCAGCACGTTTTGCAAGATCGGCATCGTGGCGCGGTTGCCTACCACGTTGGTTACGCTGGAAAGTCCGTTGAAGAAATGATTTCGGTTAACCTTGAACTTCATGATGTCCAAAGGATTGAGGGGTCGTGGGGCTCGAGGCAACTACGCAATACCCACATCCGGCCTGAACCTGTTCTTAATTTATCTTCATTTATAAATACCAGTAGCATTAGTAGGTGTCGGAATTTCGTGGATAGTTTCACAAGACGCTGGATGGAGGGGTAGATGTGTAGCTCAAACTCCTGTGCCGAAGCGGTGAATAACTTCCCCCTTGTTCACATTACCCCAGCCACACGAAATCCTCACGGTCTATTCACACTCCAGACACTGTGTCATCGTCATCCTCTGGAGCAGGGTCCATCTCGCTTTTCTTCAACAGAAAAACATGGCGGAAAATACTCCAGCCGATGTATCCCAAGAAGAGGGCTGGGAATGAATACTCCGGGAACTTAAATATCAACGCCCCGGTGATAATAATTAAGATAAAGCCACGCGTACGTGCTCGTGCAGACCAATCTAACTTCTTGAAGCTCGGGAAACGCACATTGCTGATCATCAAGTACGAGATAATTAACATCAGCGGCAAGAGGCTCCATGACCATGCTTGCACGGTCTGGTGGTCCGCCATGACCTTAGAGAGGACCAGGACTAGCGACGCTATCATTCCAGCTGCTGCCGGCGATGGCAGGCCTACGAAATCACCGCCAGCCGCCCTTTTTTCATTACCTGGCACCAACGGATTGGTGAGGACATTAAAACGGGCCAGTCGAACTCCTGCACAGAGTAAATAGATGAATGCCAGTAGCCAGGTGACCAACTGCACGTTGTCGGTGGCTTCTGGTTTGATGACCAGAAAGCAGGCCATCAAGGCCGGGGCTACGCCGAAGGAGACCGTGTCGGCGATGGAGTCGAACTCGGCTCCGAAGAGCGACTCGCGCTTAGTGGCCCGCGCCACCCGGCCGTCAAACAAGTCGCAGACACAGGCGAATAATATAAACCAAACCGCCGTGATATAATGATCGGCCCGGGCGCCGGCCTCGATGTTCAAAAACCGGGCTTCAATGCAGTTCTTCATGGCGAGGAAGCCGCAGAGCATATTTCCGGCCGTGAAAAGGTTGGGCAGTAGGTAGATGCGGGCGGCTTCCTCGGGGGAGGAATATGCCCGTTTTTCTGGAGGATTTGGCACTTTTTTAGGATTTAGGGTCGTCGAGGTATTTCCAGAAGCCGCCTTCTTGTTCGATCCGAGCTTCGTCTTCCGGGAATGGGAGGTGCGAACGGAAGGCGAAGTCGGCGTACGTGTGGCGGTGGAGCACATAGTTGGCCATCAGTGAGCCTTCGGTGGCTTCGAAATAAATACGAAATTCACCGACGCGTAGACGGTGATAGATGTGCCCGCCGCGGCGGACGGTTCCTAGCTCGGACCCGCCGCGCAAAAGAGCTTCCGGGGTGAGCGAGGAGAATGCCTCAACGACTTCCATTTGCTCGAGTGTCGGCAGCTTGGCCAGCTCGCGCATCGCCTGGTCGCTGAAATTCACTTGATACATCGTTGGAGAAGCAAACGCCGTTCCGTTGGAGTCGGCAACCTTTCAGTTACCGCTCATCCATTGTGAAACCAGATAATCTGCCCGTTTTTCAACCATATCTAAGACTTTTTCGAAACCGTCGCTTCCCCCATAATAGGGATCAGGCAGTGCCTGGTCTCCGAGGAGGAGTTGGAGTCGGTCGCGCCGGTCCGGCGGGCAAATAACCCGGAGGGAGGAAAGGTTGATTCCATCGGCGGCGAGGATGAGGTCGAACGACGCAAAATCTTCGGCTCCAATTTGCCGCGCCCGGAGATGTCCCAACTGGTAGCCGCGACGCTGGGCGTGCTCAATGGAACGTGGGTCGGGCGGCTCGCCGACATGATGATTTTCGGTGCCTGCTGAATCAAATTGGACAGCCAGGCTCGCCCGTGTGGCCTTCGTGCGGAGGACCTCCTCCGCTGTCGGCGAGCGGCAGATGTTGCCCATGCAAACCAACAGGACTCTTCTCGGCTTGGTGGCCGGGGGCATCGTTAGACCTTACCGCCGAAGCTCTGATGATCGTCTAAATCGAGCACATCAAACCAGGTGGTAATATCTTCGCGCTTTGCGCCAGCGGGGGTCGAAGACTGGTATTCGGTAAGTTTAGCCCGGCCAGCTGGTGCGCTGGGGGCGCGCTGCTCATGAAAAGCGCTGAATGCGGCGATTTCATAGCCCTGACGGGGCTTCTTGGCATTAGAAGTCATCCAGGAGAGAATCTCTCCATCGCCTAAACCCTTGTCAATCTGAGCCTTAAGTGCATCAGCATCAATTTCCAGGAAATCCAAGACGTTGCGATCAAGGGAACAGCCGTAGGTGTACTCGCCGTTTTTACCGGCTTTGGTTGCCCGGGCTTTATCAATCATCCGGGGAAGGATAACAAAGCCGCCAAGGCGAACGCGGGGGCTGCGGGGGGGGTGTTGCGTAAGATCGTAGAGGTCGTGGGGCATAAGAAACCCGACCCTACCCCACCTTTGTCATTCTGCAAGGAAACAGGAGGTTTTGGAGGTTTGCCAAAATGTCACACCTCCCCTACTTCTCCCCCATGACCCTTTCCGTGGCAGACCTCTCGGCCTATCCCTTGACCAAGGGATGCTGGCTGGGTTGCGCGGCGGTTTTCTTGGCGGCGGCTGTCCTCGACTGGTGGAGCTCTAAAAGGGACGACCATCAGTTGAAGGTCGCCAGTCTTTGGCTTCTCCGCGGCGGCTGGCTGACGCTCACCGTGATGCTGGCCTACCATGGACTGCGTGCCCACACCCTCCCCATCAACTCCCCGGCGGAGATACTGCTGTCGATTGGCTGGGGGCTCACCGGTTTGGCGGGTTTTTTAGATCTCACCTTTAATCATCGTCTGCCAACCTGGGCGATTGCCGCCGCCGCCGCGATTTGTTTGCTCGCGGCCTCTTTCGTGTGGGATCCGTTCTTATTGCATGAAGCCAGCGGTAAGCCGCTGATCGCGATGCACGTGGGTGCCGCAATCCTCGCTTACTGCGTCCTCGCGGCTCAAGCCTTGAACTCAGCCGCTTATCTTCTGCAACACCGGGCTTTGGAGCGGCGGCAGTTCGGCGGCATCTATTCGTTGCTGCCGGCGCTCGTTCCGCTGGATCGCATCGGGAGCCAGATGCTCGGCGCCGCCGTCTGGTTGCTCGGGCTTTCCTTAGTCATCGGCGCCACCGACTGGGTGCAGCGCGATCTTCCTCCGCCGGGTTTCCCCAAACTTGCCTCCTCGCTCATCGCTTGGGCCGCCGCTCTTTTTGTCACCGTGCAGCGGCGCCGGAATCGTCTCTCTGGGGCGGCGTTCGCGCGCGCCTCGTTATGGGCGTTTATCCCGGCGCTCATCGCTCTCTACTTCGCTTTCCAGCCCGTGGCAAAATGAGCGATCGCCCGAAGAATCTCGTGGCGCTAAGCGCCACGCATCGTACTGCCGGGCTTGACGAGCGTGCGGCGTTCACGCTTCCGGCGGGCGGGGCGGAAGTCTTTTATAAAGAAGCCCGTGAGGCTGGTCTGGCGGAGACAGTACTGCTGGCGACGTGCAACCGACTGGAAGCTTACGCAGTCGGCGATGAAGCCGCAGCCTTGCACTTGCGCCATGCCCTAATGAAGGCCACGGGAGCTCCCCCGGAAGCGTTGGATCGGCATCTCCGCCCTGTGCCCGGACTTCAGGCGGTCGAACATCTTTTCGCGGTCGTCTCCGGATTGGAGTCGCAGATGGTGGGTGAAGTCGAAATCGCCGGTCAGGTGAAGGACGCTTATGCTGATGCCTTGGCGCGCGGCATGACCGGCCCGGTACTCAACCGAATTTTCCAGCGGGCTTTCCAAGCCGGCGCCTGGGCCCGGACGAATACAGGAATTTCTCAAGGGCAAGTCAGCCTCGGTAATGTCGCCGTCGATCTGGCGATGCGGGTGTTTGGGTCGCTTACCGAAGCGCGCGTTCTGGTGCTTGGTACGGGCGACGTGGGCCGGCAGGTCGTCCAAGCCTTGGTTTCCCGTGGTGCCGCCCAGGTCTCCGTCGCCTCCCGCACTTTTGAAAATGCGCGCGTGCTGGCTGAGGAATTTTCTGGAGCCTCTCTCTCCTTGGCAGATGCGCTGCGTCAGGCGCATGCGCATGATGTCATCGTTGGTTGCGCGAAGGTGGAGCGGGCCTTGCTCGACGAAGACACTTTGCGCGAGCTGACCGCCCGGCGTCAGGGCCGTCCGCTGTTGCTGGTCGACCTCGGCGTCCCTCGAAATTTTGATGCGGCCGCGCGATCCCTCGCGGGCACTTATCTCTGCGATCTCGATGACCTCGCTGGGGTCGCCAATACGAATCTCAAGGCGCGTCTCGCCGAAGTCTCACGTGCCCGCACGGCTTTGGCTGAGAAGGCCGCTCGGGCCTGGGGTGCGGCGAATCATCAGGCCGGCACCGAGGCCTAAACTTATGAAACCCACCGTTCTTATCGTCGACGACGAGAAGCATTCGCGCGAAGGCCTGCGTTCCGCTCTCGAGGACAAGTATGAAGTCTTTGTTGCCAAGGATGCGGTCGAAGCCGCCCGGCTGATGCAGGACGTGCCCCCCGACGCCGTGCTCACGGATTTGCGCATGGCTGGTGAAGACGGGATGGCGGTGATTGATCGAGCGCTGAAATTAGCCAGTCAACCGGTCTGCATCATGATGACGGCCTATGGTGATGTGGAGACGGCGGTCCAAGCGATGAGTCGCGGAGCTTATTGGTTCATGCAGAAACCGGTCGACCTGCGCCAGGTGGAGATTCTCCTCGAGCGTGGACTCAAGGCCCGCACCACCGAGAAGGAAGTCGTGACGCTGAAGACGCGCTTGGACCGGAAATTCTCCCTGGGCGAAGTCATCGGCTCTTCGGCCGCGTTGCAGCGTTCCATTGAGCAGGTCCGCTCCGTAGCATCTTCCAACGCCACCGTCCTCTTGTTGGGCGAGACCGGTACGGGCAAGGAACTCTTCGCGCAGATGATTCACCAGGCCAGTCAACGCGCCAAGGGCCCGTTCATGGCTGTTCATTGCGCAGCCATTCCGGCCAATCTGCTCGAGTCGGAATTATTCGGCCACGAGAAAGGTGCCTTTACGGGTGCGAACGAACGCCGCGTCGGCCGATTTGAATCCGCGGATGGTGGCACACTCTTTCTGGACGAAATCGGCGAGATTGATGCCACCACACAGGTGAAACTATTGCGCTTTCTCGAAACGCGCTCGGTGGAGCGATTGGGCTCGCATAAGCCCATCGCGCTCGACCTTCGGCTCGTCTGCGCGACGAATCGCGACCTGAACCAGTTGGTGCGCGAGGGGAAATTCCGTGAAGATCTCTTCTATCGGCTCTCGGTGGTGCCGCTCCGGCTTCCGCCGTTGCGCGAACGTCAGGATGACGTTCCCCTCCTGCTTGCTCATTACCTGGAGCGATTCGCGAAGGAGAATGGTGTCGCCCCCGCGAAACTTTCCCCGGAAGTGCAAACCATCCTCGTTCGCTATGCCTGGCCGGGTAACATTCGTGAGCTACGCAACGCCAGCGAGAACCTGGCGGTGCTTCGCGCGGGTAAGCTCGTCGCCCCCGCGGATTTAGACCCGCGCTTTACCCAGGCGCCCATGCCGCTCGCGTTGGCGCCTGGCACGCTGTCGGTCTCCCCGAATATGTTGGACCGTGAGCAGAATGAGAAACAGCTCCTCAAGCAGGCCTTATCTACCGCTGGAGGTAATCGCACCAAAGCCGCCGACCTTATGGGTATTTCGCGCCGCACTTTGCACCGAAAATTACTGCAGTGGCCCGAGCTGGATCCGGGTCCGGAGCAAGCGTGAGAAATATTTCGACGTGCTTGGTCCTTTTCGCGTCCGCCGTGGCGGTCGCGGCTGATATCGGTGGAACCGATGTACTGGCCGGGGCTTTCGCTAAGAAACTGGAAACTTCCGGGGCGTTGGTGGCGGATTTTGCGGGCACCCTTCCCGGTCGTCAGGCTTTCTTGGGGGGCCGGGTGAGCGCCGCGATTTTACTTATGCGTGAGCACGAGAAGGCACCGGCTTTGGCAGGGAAGGTTCCGGTGGAGGAATTCCGCCTCGGCGCTGCGGTCGGGGTGGTGGCTGTTCATGCATCCAATAAGACGGAACAGCTGACCCTGGAGAACTTGGTCGCCATCTTCTCAGCCGAAGCGCGCAGCTCGGCCTTGAATTGGAATGATCTTACTGCCCGTGCGCGCTCCGAGATTATCACTCCGGCGGTGTGCTCGCCCCCGGGCACCATGGCGTTAGAGGTTTTTCAGGGGCTTGTTATGGAGGGCGCTTCCTTTCGCGGAGACGTTCGTCTCCGGGTCGACGCAGGCTTAGCTTCCGACTTACTCGCTTCGCGGGCTGGTTCGGTCGTATTGCTTCCGCGTCCTCCTATCGGGCCTGGTCGAGTGCTACCTGTCGCTGATGGGCGGGCGGGTCGGTCGACGACGGCTTATCTTCCGGATGAGAATAATGTCCATAATGGCGACTACCCCGTTCAGCTTCCGCTTATGGTTTATGTCCGGCAGGATAAGCTAGCAGCATTGAAGCCCGCTTTAAGGTGGCTCTTCTCCGATGAAGCGGCGGCTCTCCTTGAAAAGCAGGGCCTCTTCCCTGCTCCGAAGGCGGCACGGGACCGTTTTGCCCAAAGGCTTGACACTCGGTAGGGCGTTTGGTCTGCTTCCCTCCCAACGCGCGCGTAGCTCAATGGTAGAGTACCACCTTGCCAAGGTGGCTGTTGCTGGTTCAAGTCCAGTCGCGCGCTCCACTTTAAAAATGGAGCAAAAACCCGCCGAAAAAACGGCGGGTTTTTCATTTCAGGACCTATTCGGAAGCTGGCAGGGTCACGACAATGCGTAACCCCCGGGGATTCACTAGTTCGGCGGTCGCTGAACCGCCGTGGAGTTCAGCCACTTGGCGGACGATGCTCAGGCCCAGGCCACTTCCTCCTGCCTTTCGGGATTTATCCGTGCGGTAGAATCGGTCGAAGAGTCGGTAGAGTTCTGCCTGGGGGACCCCTGCCCCATCATCTTGTACGCGGAGCTCCACTCCGTTGACGGTATTCCGGGTGCTGATCGTGAGAAGGCTCATGCCGGAGGCATGGGCCAAGGCATTATCAATGAGGTTCTGAATCAAGCGCCTGGCTTGCACGGGATCCGCGTCGGCATTCGCCGCTTCGAGGCGGAGCTCAAGGTGTACGCCGGCCGCCTTACAGCGGGCGGCAAATTCCTCGGCCACTTCGCGGGCCGCGATATGAAGTGCCTCTGGTTCGCGGCGAACACCTTGAGCTGTCTCTAGGCTAGCTAAGGCGAGTAACCCTTCGACGAGACCTTGGAGCCTACCCACGGAACTTACGATTTTCAGTACGAATCGTCCGCGGTCCTCCGCGGACATGGTAGCCTGGTCCTCCGCCAAGGTCTCCGCGTAGCCACGCAGGATGGTGACGGGCGTGCGGAGATCGTGAGAGACATTGGTCACGAAATCGCGCTCCATCGCCTGGAGCCGTTTCAAGGCGGTGACGTCCGCCAACACGAAAATAGCGGCGTCTTCCCCAAAGGCATCCGGATCGGTGCGAGCACCGGCGCCTTGGATCCAGACGTCGGCGAGCGGGGCCCGATTCAGTAGGATGGTCGAGCGTGCGTCGCCGGCCACGCGCACCTGGCGGATGAGCTCGATAAAGTCGGCGCTGCGCACGAGCGGGACAATCGGGCCGCCGACATCACCCGGATTGAGATTGAAAAGAGCGGATGCCGCCGGGTTCGCGAGGCGAAGACGATCCTGTGCGTCGACGACGAGGACAGCGTCGGTCAGCGGTGCGAGCAAGGCTTCGATGCGCCGCGATGCCGCAGCGCGGATTTCGCTTTCATTCGCCGAGCGACTTTCGATGGAGAGGAAGAGCTCATCCAGTCTCATGGTACGTACGAGCCATCCGCGCGGCCGCTCGGAGGCCTCGCCGCGAAGCATCGCGCGGCGTGCCCAGCGGACACAGCGTCCAATTTCGGCCAGCGCCCAGCCGAACAGCACGGCGATCGCTAAGAGGAGCAGCCAAGGAATCCAAGACATCTGCGGGAAATCCTGTCAGGCTTCGGCCGACGCGCGAGCGCAAACCCTTTTCAGCCGTTCACGCGATATCCGACACCTCGTACCGTATCGATCACGTCGCCGGCGGGGCCGAGTTTTTCACGGAGCCGGCGCACGTGCGTATCGACCGTGCGCGTTTCCAGGTCGGGGGAATAATTCCAGACATCAGCGAGCAGCTCTTCGCGCGATTGTACCCTGCCCTTGCGCTCGATTAAAAGACGGAGTAATTTGAATTCGGTCGCCGTGAGTTCGACCACCTTGCCCGCGGCGGTGACTTCGTGGCGCTCGATGTCGAGCAGCAGTGCACCCGCAGCGAGACGCGTCGAAGGTTTGGCTGCCGCTGATTTCGCACGGCGCAGGAGAGCCTGCGCACGCAGCATCAGCTCGCGCGTATCAAATGGTTTCGTCACATAATCATCCGCTCCCGATTCGAGGCCTTTCACTTTATCGGCGGTCTCCCCTTTTGCCGTCAGGAAAATCACCGGGGTGTCCTGGAGGAGTGCATCGGCGCGGACCATGCGCAGCAACTGCACGCCGGTGAGCTCCGGCATCATCACATCGAGGATGATTAGGTCGGGGCGGAAATCCCGGGCTAGGCCGATGGCCCGCAGTGGGTCGTTCAAGGTCCGGATGGCATACCCCGCCTGCTTGAATTTGTAGTCCAGCAGTTCGGTCACGTCGGACTCATCGTCGACGATCAGGATGCGCTTGAGATGTTCGGCGTCCATGGGAAGGCCTACACTTAATCTCCTCCTAACTCAGAGCGCCAGAGTTAGGTGACGAATGAAACAAACATGAAACAGGCACCTATTATTAGGTTAAACTATTGATTATAAACAGTTTACAAAAGTAAGAAACACGAACGTCACACCTTGCGGCCACAATCTTTACAAGGGGCTGTTCCACGTGGAACAACGCCCTTCCCTGCTTTGTGGTTTACTTAGCCCTGAAAAGGACCATCAATAAGGATACATCCGCCGGATTCACGCCGCTGATCCGACTGGCTTGGCCCAAGGTCTTCGGCTGAATCGCCTGAAGTTTTTGGCGAGCTTCAATGCGCAAACCGTAGGCTTTTAAGAAATCAAAGCCTTCAGGCACTTTAAAGGAGTCTAGGTCGTGCAGCTTGCGGGCGTTTCGCGTTTCGCGCTCTAGATAACCTCGGTATTTAACCCGATACATCACTTCAGCCTGAACTTCGGGAGCTTCAGCTAAGAATGTGGGCGGCAGGTCTTTCGGCGTGGATTCCCAGTTACGGCGGATGACATCGCCCGCGATCCCGCCCGGAATGGCTAATTTCTCTAAATACTCGATCCAATGGGCGACCTTTTCCGCCTTAGCTTCAATCCGCACCAGGCGCTCCTTGGGTACGAGCCCGAATTCACTTATTTTATCTTTAAGACGGATTTCAGCGCTGCCGTGATTGAATAAGAGTCGGAATTCGGCCCGGCTTGTAAACATCCGGTATGGCTCCTGGGTGCCTTTAGTCACCAAGTCATCGATTAAGACGCCAATATACGCCTCGTCCCGGCCAATTACCATTGGGGTTTGGCCTTTAACCTTACAGGAGGCATTGACCCCAGCGACCAGGCCCTGAGCGGCGGCTTCTTCATATCCCGATGTTCCATTAATCTGGCCGGCAAAGAACAAGCCCTCGACCTTTTTGGACTCCAAGGTGGGGTAGAGCTGGGTGGGGGGTGAAAAATCATACTCCACGGCATAAGCCGGGCGGAGCATCACGGCTTTTTCCAGACCGGGGATCGAGGCCAACATCTCTAACTGGACGGCAAAGGGCAGGGAGGTCGAAAGGCCATTAATATACCATTCATCTGTATTTCGGCCCTCGGGCTCGAGATACAGCTTATGGGTATCCTTATCGGAGAACTTCACGAACTTGTCTTCAATGGATGGGCAGTAGCGGGGGCCAACGCCGGTAATCTCGCCGCCGTAGAGAGGGGAGAGGTGGAGGTTTTCCTGGACTATTTTACCCGTGGCGCAGGTGGCTTCCGTCATCCAGCACGAGACTTGATCGGTTCCCGGGGCCCAGCCGGGTAGCCGTTCGCCCGCTTGTTCCACGTGGAACAAATCGGTTTTTTGGCGCGTATCATGGAAGGCAAAAAGGGTAGGGGACATATCTCCTGGCTGCTCCTCGCACTTGCTGAAATCAATGGAGGATCCAAGGATGCGCGGCGGGGTGCCAGTCTTGAGCCTTTGAAGTTCAATTCCAGCCTCTAAGAAACTGGCTGACAATGACTTAGAACTAAAATCACCCAGCCGACCGCCCTCTGTTTTATTAGCCCCAATGTGCATCAGGCCGCGTAAGAAAGTACCCGTGGTCACCACCACCGTTTTACCGTGAAAAGCGAGGTCCAGATTGGTCTGAACCCCGACCACAGCGCCGTCCTTAAAAATGAGCCCAGTGACCTGCGCCTGGAAGATAGTCAGCCCGGGTTGTAGCTCGCAGAGGTGTTTCATCCGGAACTGGTAGGCTTTCTTGTCGCACTGGGCACGGGGGGCTTGGACGGCCGGACCCTTGGAGGAGTTCAGCAGGCGGAATTGGATGCCGGTGACGTCGGCGGTCAGGCCCATCTCACCCCCCAGGGCATCGATCTCGCGGACGATGTGGCCCTTAGCCTGCCCCCCGATGGCGGGGTTGCAGCTCATCTGGGCGATGGTGTCGACGTTGCCCGTGAGGAGCAGAACATCGACCCCCATGCGGGCGGCGGCCAGGGCAGCTTCCACGCCGGCATGGCCGGCCCCGCAGACGATGACGTCGTAGGGGCGGTCGGGCCCGAGGCGGATTTGTTTGTGAGGTCGCATAGGCGCTCCCTCACCGGAGGGAATCACTTCCCTATGCAGAAGGAAGCAAAGAGCTTGTCCAGCATACGCTCATTATCAATGCGCCCAACAATCTCCCCCAATGCGTCCAGGGCCACCCGTCCTTGGGCGGCCGCGAGTTCCGTTTGAATCGGAGCCTTAAGATGTTGGGCGGCCTCCGTAAGGGCGGACGCTGCCCGGGAAAGGGCTTCGGCGTGGCGCACGCTGATCACGAGGTCCTCGGCGCCCGGGGCGATCTCCTTGGCCACGAGGAACACGCCGAGCTTCGCGCGGAGTGTTTCGGCGTCGCGTCCGTCGAGCAGGCAGGCGGAAATTTTTGTGAGCGTTGGGAGGAAGTTTGTCTGCGCGGGATGCGAGGGCAAATCGGACTTGTTGGCGACGATGAGTGAGCGCGCGGGATCGAGCAGGGCGATGAGTTCAGCGGGCAGGGTAGGGGGCTCTGCCGAAGCATCGACGACGAGAAGAAGTAGATGCGCCCCGCGTGCTTGTTCTAACGCCCGCGCCATACCGAGGGTCTCGAGCGCCGAGCCACCTTCACGGAGTCCGGCCGTGTCAATCGCCGTGACGGCGAGCGGCAGCCCGGCGACGGGTGCTTCCAAGTAGTCGCGCGTCGTCCCGGCTTCGGGGCTGACAATCGCCCGATCAGCTCCGGCGAGGACGTTGAGTAGGCTCGATTTTCCGGCATTGGGCGCGCCGACCACGGCGACGCGGAGGCCACTGCGGAGGGCGCCATCATGCTTGGCGGTCTTGGCGTATCCAGAAAGTTCTGACACCATTTCGTACAAGCGGGCCAAGGGCCCGCGGGGGTCTTCGGGCGGCAAGTCTTCTTCGGGGAAATCGATGTGTGCCTCGAGTTCGGCGAGGATCTGCAGCGTCCGGTCCGTCCAGCCGGCGACCTGGCGGCCGAGTTCGCCGGCGAGCATACGGCGGGCGGAGGCGAGCGCTCGCTCGGAACTGGCGTGGATTAGGTCGGCGACGGCTTCGGCCTGGGTGAGATCGATTCGGCCGGCGAGATAGGAGCGGCGCGTGAACTCGCCGGGTTCAGCGAGACGGCATCCGCGCGCGAGACAGTCTTCGGTGATCCGGCGAACGAGCAACGGATTGCCATGACACGTGACCTCGAGCGAATCGTTGCCGGTGAAGGAACGTCCGGCGTGCCAGAGCACAGCAACCACCTGATCGACGGCTTCGCCGGTGCGGTTTCGCCAGATGCCGAGTGTCGATTGTTTTTCAATGAGCGGCGTGCGCCGGCTGAAGGCCTCCTGGGCGATTTGCGCAGCCAAGGGACCGTCGACCCGGATGACCGCCAGGGCTGAGCGGCCGGCGGGTGTCGCGGCGGCGACGATGGTCTCAGAGGCGGGCATGAATCGGTGAAACGCCATCCCAAGGGGCGAGGGGAGGGGAGGCAAGCGGTGTCATACATCCGCAAAAAGGCTGGAAGGGAAGGGCGGGCCTGCCACAGTCCGCCAGAGACACCACCGTGGAAAACCACCGCTTCCTTCTTCCTGATTCGGCCCGCCAGATTGCGGCGGCCCATGGCACCCCTTGCTATGTCTATGACCAGGCCACCCTCGAGGCTCAGGCCGATGCTATGTTGGCCTTTCCTAATGCCTATGGGGTGACGGTACGGTTCGCCATGAAGGCCTGCCCGAACGCCTCGGTGCTGAAGATCTTCGCCAACAAAGGTCTCCATTTTGACGCCAGTTCCGGCTGGGAGGTTCGCCGGGCGATCCATGCCGGGATTCCCGCCGAGCGTCTCTCACTCTCCTCTCAGGAGCTGCCAGAGGATTTCCCCTCTCTTCTTAATAAGGGAGTCCACGTAAACGCCTGCTCCCTCCTCCAGCTTGAACGAATCGGCCAAGCCCTCCCCGGCCACGAGGTCGGTTTGCGCTTCAACCCCGGACGTGGATCGGGTGGCACAGGCAAGACGAACGTCGGCGGGCCAGACTCATCCTTTGGTATCTGGCATGAGTGGGCCGACCAAGCCCAGGCCATCGTGAAGCAATACGGCCTGAAGGTCGTCCGCATCCATACCCATATCGGTTCGGGCAGCGACCCCGTTATCTGGCAGGAAGTCTCCGCGGCGAGCCTCGCGCTCGTCAGCCGTTTCCCGACCGTGCAGACCCTCAACCTTGGCGGGGGTTACAAGGTTGCACGCGTCGCAGCAGAAAAAGGCACCGACCCGCAGATTGTCGGGTCGCCAGTCAAAATCGCTTTTGAGAAATTTGCGCAGACCGACGGGAGAAAACTCCGCTTGGAGATCGAGCCGGGCACCTTCCTCGTCGCCAATGCGGGCGCGGTGCTCTCTCGGGTCCAGGACATTGTTTCCACGGGCCTCCACGAATTCCTCAAGCTCGATACGGGCATGACGGAAATTTTGCGTCCATCTCTTTACGGTTCGCAGCATCCAGCGTATCTTTATCCCGCTTCGCCGACGACGGCCGTGAAGAATTACGTCATCGTCGGGCATTGCTGTGAATCCGGAGATCTCATCAGCTGCGCTCCCGGCGAACCCGAGACGCTCGCAGCGCGGCCGCTGCCAGAAGCCAAGGCCGGCGACTTATGTGTCATCGGCGGCGCGGGCGCCTATTGTGCCGGCATGAGTACGAAGAACTACAACTCTTTCCCCGAGGCGCCCGAAGTTCTGCTTCGTCGCGACGGCAAGTTCGCGCTGATCCGTCGCCGGCAGACGCTCGAACAGATCATCCAGAACGAGACGCCGGCGGAAGGTCTCTGAGCTGTGGCGCTGGTCTCTCCGAAATTAGGGCAATTGGTGCCGGACTCTCCGCACGCCACGGTCGTGTGCCTGCCGACGCTGGCCGACGTTGAAAGCTACGAGCGCCGCGAGGCACGCGTGTGGGATCTACTCCGCGGAGGTTACCCTCGTTTCGTGCGTAATGCTCTGGTCGAGGAGGCCGCGCGCGCCGCCGCCGCTCAATTCAACCGCCAAGGGGAACGATTCCCCCTGAGTTCAGCCCGCACGGCGCGCCGTTTGGCCGAACATGCCCGTGCCCCGATCACATCGCTCGACGAACTCGGCGACTGGTGCCTACTGACGACTCCAGCTGGCGAAGCCGCCGATCGGCTTGCCAAGTTAGTTCAACACACGGGAACATTGATTTCATCGCGCCAGGCCGAAGCTTGGCTCAAGGGAGCTACCTCGACGACTTCGGTGGCATTCCGCCGGATTATTCAGGAAAGTCTCTCGCCCTATTTTTCGGGCGTCGATGCGGCTGACTTGCTGATTACCACTTCGGGCATGAATGCGGTGGACGCCGCGATTCACGCTGTCGATACGGTGCAACGCCCGCACGGTCGGAAGGATTGGATTCAACTGGGCTGGCTGTATGTCGACTCGACGCGCTTATTAGAAAAGGCTCTCGATGCCCGGCACCATTTTGTGACGGATGTCCAGGATCTCGCTTCCGTCGAGCGCCTGCTCGCCACTGGCGGCATTGCCGGGGTTTTCACCGAGGTACCTAATAATCCTCAGCTGGAGACCGCCGACATTCCGGCGTTGCGGGCGTTGTGCGACAAGTATTCTGCCAAACTCATTCTCGACCCAAGCAGTGTGGGGGTTGCGAATGTCGACGTCCTCCCTTTCGCCGACGTCGTCGCCTCGAGCTTGACCAAGTATGCCGCCGCTACGGGCGATGTGATGGCCGGTGTTTTGGTGGTGAATCTCCCTCGGGCAGATGGCGCGGAACTTCTGTACGCGGCGCGTGCGAGATATGAACCGCTCCACGTGCTCGATGCGCAGGCATTATCGACGCAGGTCGGAAAACTCTCCGAGGTCTCCGCCCGGCTCTCGGCCACTGCGTCAGAGATCGCGAGCCGACTTTCTCGTCATCCAGCCGTCGCCCGCGTCCGCACGGCTGATCAAGGAGCGACCGCTGCTGCCTATCGGCGACTTCAGCGTCCCGGTACCGGCCCAGGGGCCTTGATCACCGTTGAGCTGCGCGAAGACATGCGCAGCGTCTACGATCGGCTCGAGCTCGTGAAGGGCCCTAGTTTCGGACTCGGCTTCACCTTGGTCGCACCGTTCCTTTGGCTGGCGCATTTCACGGAAGTCACCACCGAAGTGGGCCGGGCGCAAATCCGGTCTGCCGGGCTTGACCCGGATTTACTCCGCGTCTCCGTCGGCCTCGAGCCAGTGGAAGAAATCTGGGCCGCGTTCGAGCGGGCTCTCTCTAAATAAAGCAACCCGCCGGTTGGCGGGTTGCGAGTGGGTCAGTTGGACTCCACAGGTTTTTCTTCGGGCTCCTCGACGTCTTCCTCATGGTCTTCGGCCTTGGCCCCGCTTTTCTTGGAGCCGCCCTTTTTAGCGGCTCGAGCCTTCAGCATGCGCTCGCGGAATGCCGCGCGCTCCTTGTCCTGGATGGTCGCGGCCCCTTCGTCGACCTTGGCCAGCCCAGCATCGAAGGCTTTGCGGTAGGCCTCTTCCGAGGCTGTCGACTTCTTCCGGGCGGCCTTATACTCGGCGAGGGCTTTATGGGTCATGGCCCGGTCGGCCTTGGACTGCTGCTCCGCCGAGAGCACTTCTGGCAGTTCATGGGTCGCCTTACGTGCCGCGACGAGCCGGGCATGCTCGGGGTCGGGCGTATGGCCCTCGTCTTTAGCGGGGGCTGCGGTGAGCTGAGTGTGGAGGCCGAGGGCCAGAAGGACCGCGGCGAGGGACTGTTTGGTAGTTATCATGGTTGTTAGTGGGAACGGGCTTGAAGGAAGCCTGTCCTAATTGGACAATACAAGTGCCTCTCCCTGAGGTTCACCCCATGAGCTTATCCCCCCGTCTTTGGCTGGGCATCTTCCTGATGTTACCGCTGGTTCTTTCGGCGCAGAAAAAAGGCCGCGTCGCTGGTCCTATGGAAATGACGCCCTTGGCAGCGATGCCATCGCTGCCCGATGCCTTTCCGCAGGTCGTCGGCACGCAGATCATCGGCCCGGCGTATAAGTTCACTAAGGAAGACGCCGTTCTCGAAGCCGCGAAGGGCATCAGCCAGATGGGGTCGCGCATCCTGAAGATCAATGTCCAGATGCCCGCGCAGCTGACGGGATACATGGCGATGCCTTTCACGCATTACATCATCTGGTATCGTTCCAATGGCGACTGGGTGAGCGGCTTCACGCCCGAAATGAAACGCCGCGAATACAACGCTATCTACGCTTTTACCAAGGACCTCCTCACTCGCTACGATGCGACTGGGAAGACTTTTTTCATCGGACATTGGGAGGGCGACTGGTACCTGCTTCCTGATCAGGATGTCAAAAAAGATGTCACGCCCGAAGCCGCCGCTGCGATGGTCGAATGGCTTAATGTCCGGCAGCAGGCGGTGGATGACGCCCGCGCCGAAGTCCCTTACAGCAAGTGCCGCGTCTACACCTACACGGAAGTGAACCGGGTGCGCGACGCGATGAAGGATGGCAAGAAGCGCCTGGTGAACGCCGTGCTGCCAAAGGTGAACGTCGATTTCGTGTCCTACTCCGCCTACGATTCGCAGCTCCTCTCCGCCGAAGACGTGCGGGCTACGCTCGACTATATCAACGGCCAGATTCCCCCCAAGCCCGGGTTGCCGGCGAAGCGGGTTTTCATCGGTGAATGTGGTTTGGCTTGGGCCTATTGCGGTGGGGACGGAGCCGTGCATGAGAAAAAGAATCGCGAGATTCTCAGCAAGTTCCTCAGCTGGCGGCCAGCCTTCGTGCTCTTCTGGCAATATTACAATAACGAGGTCAAAGATGGTCAGCAGGTCGGCTTCTGGCTGATTGATAATAAGAATAAGAAGACGCCGCTGTATGATACGCTGACCGAACTTTTTGCCGCCCAAGAGCAACTCGGCCGCGACATCAAGATGCGCTCCCGCCGGCTCCCCGCACTCGAGGAGGTTGCCACGTTCAGCGAGAATTGGCTCACCGCCCGCGGCACCGCGACCAAGTGAGGCGGACTCCGGGCTTGAGGTTATTCCGCCCCCACTGAAATTAACGACATGCGCAACAAGCTCTTCATGGAAGGTCTCGGCACCTTCCTGCTGTGCGTGGCCTCGATGATGAGTTCGAGTCCGATCAACGTCGCGGCCATCCTTTGTGCGTTGGTCTATCTCGGAGGGCCAATTTCCGGTGCCCAATATAATCCGGCCGTGACCTTGGCGCTTCGCCTACGCGGCCGCTTGGGTTCGCGGTCGATGGCTTCCTTTATCGCGATCCAGTTTGCGGCGGCCTTACTGGCGGCTTTGTTCGTCGGCCTGATCTCCGTGCACGACAATGCGCGCACTAAGGACGTCGTCGACGCCTTGAGCGAGCCGGCCTTTGGGGATTTCTGGGCAGCGTCCGCCGTCAGCCTTCTGGGGGTGTTCTTCCTGGCCTTGGTCATCCTCATGGTGGCGACTTCCCGCCTGACCTCGGGGAATAGTTATTTCGGAGTGGCCATCGCGCTCGCGTATCTCGGCCTCGCTGGGACTTTCACTGAATTCAAGCCGGACCTAAATCCCGCCTTCAGCCTTGCGTCCGCCTTGCAGGGGTGCGCCATCGCCCTGTTCGGTGTTGACGGCAATGCCGGCGCGTTCGGCAAGGAATTCGTCTATCTCGCGAAAATGTCCCCGCGGGTGTTTGCAGATATTGTGGTCGAGCTGATGGGCGGAGCGCTGGCGGCATTTACTTTCCGCCGTCTCTTCCCGGAGGATCGTTGAAATCTGATGGGATGGCTTGAATCGGGCAGGGGAGCCGCCAAGGTGACGGTATGAACCCGCTCTTCACCGCCCATAAGCATTACGGTACACTGCTCCTTGCGCTCGTCCTCGCTGTCATTGTCGTCGCCCTGACCAAGGGCCCGAAGCCCGTCTTCCAGCGCATCGTCGCCGTCCTCGTCGACATCAACCTCGTCGTGGGTCTCGTCGCCCTTTTCCAGACTTCCCGTCCAATCTCCTGGTTTCATCCGATTCTCGCGTTGGGCGCGGTAGCCTTCTTGCACATTGGGGCTAAGAGCGAAGATAAGTCCAAGGTAGTACGCTGCTTCTCGATCGCCCTCGTCTTACTGGTCGCCGCTTGGGCCGTCAACGCGTCCTGGGGGCCGGAATGGTTCAAGCTGAACTTCGTTAAGCTGCCCGCGGTCATCGCCAAGTAAGCCTTTAAGACACGGTCAGGTGACGACGGCCCGGACATTGTCCGGGCCGTTTGACTTCCCATTGACCCGAGGCTTGTTGGGGAGACAATCACTGCAATCGTCGGATGTATCGCCTCGCCCTTAACATGCTCTTCGGAGATCGCGCCAAACTGGCGATGCTCCTCTGCGGGTTGGCGTTCTCGGCGTTACTGATGGCCCAGCAGAGTTCGGTCTTCTTCGGCATCATGAGTTGGACTTACACGCCGATGGTCAACATCCGCGCGCAGGTCTGGGTCAGCGACCCGATGGTCGAGCAGGTTAACGACGCCAAACCTCTCCGCGATACGGATCTCGGGCGCGTCCGCTCCGTCGATGGCGTCGCCTGGGCCGCCCCACTCCACACTTCCTTTGTTCAGGCGCGCATGCAGGACGGCAACTTCAAGTTGATCACGCTCGTCGGCATCGACGCCGACACCTTCGCGGGAGCCCCGGCCGTCCTCACGCAGGGGCGCATCGAGGACCTGCGCCTCCCCGATACGGTCATCGTCGATGAA
>CAIRLQ010000267.1 GCA_903879465.1 uncultured Opitutia bacterium
AAGCTGACGGGCATGGCTTTCCGCGTGCCGACCCCGACCGTCTCGGTCGTCGATCTCACCGTCAAGACCGTCAAGGAAACCTCCCTCGCCGAAATCAAGGCCGCCCTCAAGAAGGCGTCCGAGACCTACATGAAGGGCATCCTGGCCTACACGGACGAAGAAGTGGTCTCTTCTGACTTCATCCACGACAAGAGCTCGTCGATTTTCGATGCCGGCTCTTCGATCGAGCTGAACAAGAACTTCTTCAAACTCATCAGCTGGTACGACAACGAGTGGGGCTACTCCAACCGTGTCGTCGAACTGCTGGGCAAGGTTACGGCCAAGCTCTAAGCTTAGCTTAGATTCTTCCGCGACAGGCGGCCCAACCGGGCCGCCTGTCTTGTTTTGGGCTTTGGTCGGAAGGGGAGGGCAGTAAAGACGGTTTGCGAGGACTTGGGCGGTTTGTTCTTCCCACCCTTGGCCTTACGCCTTTCTGTGCTCTCTTTCACCACCATGCCTGCTCCTACCCTCCGCGAACTCGGCTCCGTCAAGGGCCAGCGTGTCCTCGTCCGTGTCGATTTCAACGTCCCCCAGGACAAGAAGACCGGCGCCATCACGAATACCCAGCGTATCGCGGCGGCCTTGCCGACGATCAAGTTCCTACTCGAAGGCGGCGCCTCCCTAGTGCTGATGTCGCATCTTGGCCGTCCTGACGGTAAGGTCGTCGAGAAGTTATCCCTCCGCCCTATCGCCGTCGAGCTCGAGAAGCTTCTCGGTAAGCCGGTCAAATTCATCGCCGCTTGCGTCGGCCCCGAAGCTGAAGCCGCTGCTCAATCCCTCCAGCCGGGCGAAGTCCTGCTGCTGGAAAACCTCCGTTTCCACATCGAAGAAGAAGGTAAAGTGAAGCTCGAGGACGGCACGAGCCAGAAGGCCGACCCTGCTAAAGTGGCTGAATTCAGGGCCTCTCTCTCACGTTTGGGAGATGTTTACGTCAACGACGCTTTCGGCACGGCTCACCGCGCCCACTCCTCGATGGTCGGCGTGAATCTCTCCCGTAAGGCCGCGGGCTTCCTCCTTGAAGCCGAGCTCAAGGCCTTCGACACGGTGCTCAACAACCCGAAGCGCCCGCTCCTCGCCATCTTGGGTGGCGCGAAGATCGCCGACAAGATCCCGCTCATCCGCAATCTCATTGAGAAGGCTGACGAAATCATCATCGGCGGCGGCATGGCCTACACTTTCCGCAAGGTCTGCGATGGTATGGAAATCGGTAATTCACTCTACGACGCCGAAGGAGCCAAGATCGTCCAGGAACTGCTCGATAAGGCCAAGGCCCGCGGCGTGAAAGTCACCCTCCCAGTCGACTTCCTTTGCGGCGACAAGTTCTCCCCTGATTCCAATACCCAGCCCGCCACCATGCAGTCCGGTATCCCTGCCGGCTGGGAAGGCATGGATTGCGGTCCGGAATCCATTAAGCTGTATGACGCCGCCATCGGCCGCGCCGGCACGGTGGTCTGGAATGGTCCTTGTGGTGTGTTTGAATTCGAGAAGTTCGCCGTCGGCTCCAAGGCCATGGCGGCCGCGGTGGCCAAGGCCACGGAACGGGGTGCAATCACGATCGTCGGTGGCGGCGACACGGCCACGGCAGCTAAGAAGTTTGGTGTCGATACCAAGGTGACCCATTGCTCCACAGGCGGCGGTGCTTCGCTCGAATACCTCGAAGGTAAGGTCCTGCCCGGTGTCGCGGCTCTCTCCGCTTAATTTGCTCTCCTCATCTCACTGACTCATTGATTTTATAATCCCCATGTCCAAACGCACTCCCCTGATCGCTGGTAACTGGAAGATGAACAAGACGGCCACCGAAGGCACCGAACTCGTCAAGGCCATCGCGACCGCGGTCGGCACTGAATCCGCCGTTCAGATGGTCCTTTGCCCGCCTTTCACCGCGCTTTCCGCGGTGAGCGTTGCCGCTGAAGGCACACACCTCGCTGTCGGCGCGCAGAACATGCATGACAAGCCCAGCGGTGCTTTCACGGGCGAGATTTCCGCCGCCATGCTTCGCGACCTACACGTCACGCACGTGATTCTCGGTCATAGCGAGCGCCGGAGTATCTTCGGCGAAGACGACGCTTTCATCAACCGCAAGGTCAACGCCGCCCTGGCCGCCTCGCTCAAGCCGATCCTCTGCGTTGGTGAATTACTCTCGGAGCGCGAGGCTGGCACCACGAACGCCGTGGTGAAACGCCAGGTTGAGCTCGGCCTGGCGGGGGTGCCTGCCGGCAAGGCTGCCGAGGTCATCATCGCCTACGAGCCCGTCTGGGCGATTGGTACCGGCAAGACGGCAACCCCCGCGATGGCGCAGGAAGTGCATGCTTTCATCCGTTCTCTGTTGGTCGCGCAGTTTGGCGCCGAGGGCGCCGGTCGCATGCGGATTCTCTACGGCGGATCGATGAAGCCCGATAATGCGGATGCACTGCTGGCTGAGCACGATATCGATGGTGGCCTGATTGGCGGCGCCGCCCTTGAGGCCAAGAGCTTCGTTGACCTCGTAAAGAGCGCGGCGAAGTCCCTAAACAACTGAATGGAGCTTAACTTTAGGTCCAGTAACGGGATAAGCCCTTCTAGGCTTTTCCCTTTGATGGTCTAATAGTTCGGAAGCGGCCATCGGCGTGCTTTAAGTAGGCCTAAATGATTGGAATAGTTCTTAATATTGTAAAGTATTGATAATAAGTAGTTTGAAAGACTTATAGACAGTCAAATCACAGTAAATTAGCCTACTGATTCACAGGTTACCCCTGAAAAGCGACTAAAACCCCTTAAATTTGGGTTGCGAAGGGGGTCTGCCTTTCGTGCTTCTTCGGTCAAAAAACCGTCAATCCCTTCGTCTGAACGCGATGCGCAAGCTCCTCGATTATCTCAACCGCCCGGCCCCCCGTGGGAACTTCTTCTCCCGAAGCGTTAACGCCGCCCCCTTCCAGATTATCGTCTGCCTGTTGATCACGGGCGTCGTCGTCACGGCAGCGGTCAACGAGTATGCCACGAACAAGTATCTGAACGTCGGATACACGCCGGATCAGCCGGTGG
>CAIRLQ010000268.1 GCA_903879465.1 uncultured Opitutia bacterium
ACTTCTCGCGCGTCTTCAAGACCTCCTTCGGCACGAGCCCAATCGACTGGCTCCGCCGTGAACGCATCAGCCAGGCGAAGCGGCGATTGGCTGACACGTCCGATGACATCAAGGAGATCGCCGAACAGGTGGGCTATTCGGACCGATACTTCTTCAGCAAGGACTTCAAGAAGCACACGGGATTCACGCCGTCGCAATTCCGCGCCCGCGAGACCGACCGTCTACGTACGGCTTAGTCCAGCGTCACGAACGTGCTTCCGCTCGGCGGATAAAAACGGCGTCTTGGGCGGTTGTCTGCGGGAGACTGCCTTAACCGCCCCAGCAGGGCCCCAGTAAGATATTATCCCGCTCTCGCCTTCTTAGGCGCCGGAGGCTTTGAGCTCCCAGCCCTTGCGGTAGGTCTTGCTCAGGAGCACTTCGGCTTCGGGCGTGTTCGGAAATTTCATGTTCGCGGCATCCCAGTTCAATTTCACGCCGGAGAAGCGGGAGGCGATATTGCCCAGTTGCACGGCTTCGGTGAGTGGCCCAGCGTAGGCGAAATTATCCGTGGTCTCGTGGCCGTCTAGCGCCGCATCGACCCAGGCGTGGTAATGGCTCGAGCCTTCGACGCGATCCGCGAGGTCGAGGGCCACTTTATCGGTGGGCTTATCCTTTGCGCGGGCCCGCCGGGCGAGTTCTCCGGGGTTGAGGTTCTTGCCGAACTTGTCTTCCGGGAAGAGCTGGGGCATGCCGACGTGCGGCAGCATCATCACTCCGAGTTCGCCGATGAAGATGGAGCCAGCCCTAGCCAAGGTCTTGCCAGGAGGAAGCAGCGCGAGCGTGGCGTCCGGCAGGCGTCCGCCATCGTACCAAGTGACGCCGATGGTATTGCCTTTGGTGTAGGGTGTACCAGGGAAGACCCATTCGATGACCTGCTGCGCACACCAGGTCTGCGGATTAGCACCGACGCTGTCCGCTTTGACGCTGATGGCTTCGCCAAGTTTGAGGGCGCTAAAGACGGGATCGAGGAGGTGACAGCCGAAATCACCCATGGTCCCGCTTCCGAAATCGACCCAATCACGCCAGTTGAAAGGATGGTACACGGCAGGCGCGTAATCGCGGGCAGGCGCCACGCCCAGCCAGAGATCCCAGCTGACGCCGGCCGGCACGGGGCCCGCAGCCGGCACGCTGGTGCGCTTGGTGTAACCGTTCCCCATGTTGGGGTGCCAGGAATGCACGGCGAGCACCTTGCCGATGCGTCCGCTCTGGATGAGCTTCACGGCACTGCGATATTCCGTGGCGGAATGAATCTGATTACCCATCTGGGTGCGCACTCCCTGGCGGGCGGCTTCGAGCCGCAGCTGACGCGCCTCCCAGACGGTATGCGTCAGGGGTTTTTGGCAATAGGTGTGCTTCTTGAGGCGGAGCGCAGTGATGGTCGGCAATGCATGCATGTGGTCGGGCGTCGATACGGTCACGGCATCGAAACCGTCGCCGAGCTTGGCGTACATCTCGCGGAAATCAG
>CAIRLQ010000269.1 GCA_903879465.1 uncultured Opitutia bacterium
CATATCGTGACCGTGACGCATGACATCCTAGCCAAGGCTGCCAAGTTAGGCGGACGTCCCCTGGAGTCGGTCTCACTTGATACCGTGATGATGTTCCGGGACGACGCCGTCAAAGCCGGCTATTCGCTTTAAACCGCCCGCGTTTTCGCTGAACAATGTCTCGTGCCTGGATCTCAGCGCAGCTGGGTATTAACGGAAAGTTTTTCGTACCCCGGCTACTGCATCGGCAGGGCCGCCTCGCCGCCATGTTTGTGCCGCTCTGGTATCGCGAAGAGTCTTGGGCATATCGTTTGTTGAGCCGGCTATACGGGAATGCCCCGAATTTCTTCCACCCCGAGCTGGCGGAAGTTCCCGTCCAGACGATGCTTGGCGCCAAACTCCGTTTTGAACTCACCCATTTGCGCGGCCGCCGGACTTTGCCGACGTGGGATTTCATCGCCCGGAGTAACGATGCGTACCAGCACGGGCTCTTGGCTGCTCTACAATCGCGCAATCTCGCGACCCTGCGCGCGGGGCCTCCGGGAATCTTCATCTCCTGGAGCGATATCTCCCTCGAAGCCATCCGCTTCTTCCACAGCATCGGCTGGAAGACGGTGACGATGCAACTCAACTGCGGGCAACTGGAGGAAGATCTCATCGCGGGTGAGTGCGCGCGATACCCGGCAATGACGGAAAAGTCCTACCGTGCTCCGGCAGGATTCCATGCGCGGACGCTCCAGGAATACCATGAGACCGACCACGTGATTTCTAATTCGGCCTGGGGTCGCGAATACCTCGTTTCTAAAGGGATAGCCGCCGAGAAGATTTCCATGATTCCCTTTGCTTATGAAGGAGAAGGGGAGCGTGGGTTCGTTCGGCAATACCCGGCTGCCTTCAATGCCACCCGTCCGCTTAGGGTGTTGCACATCGGGCAGATGAGCCTGCGCAAGGGAATCGGCCGCTTCTTCGAGGCAATCCATGCCATGCGCGACCTGCCGGTGCAGTTTACTTTCGCTGGCTCAATTGGGGTGCCAATTCCTCCGGAAATCGCCGCTAATCCCCGGGTCAAGATTCTGGGCGTCGTCCCACGTGAGCAGGTGGAGGCGCTTTACCGCGAAGCCGACGTCTTCCTTTTCCCTACCTTATCCGATGCATTCGGCCTCACGCAGTTGGAATGCATGGCTTGGCGCCTACCACTCATTGCTTCCCGCCATTGCGGCGACGTGGTGAGGCCCGGAGTCAATGGACTTCGCCTCGCCGAGGTCTCGGCGGCTTCGATCACCGAAGCCGTAAAATTCTGTCTCCATCACCCGGGCGAGTTGTCCCGCTGGTCCGCCGGCTGTCAGGTTCCTGAGGATTGTTCGATGGCGTCCTTCGGCCAGGCCCTACTCGACATCGAAGAGCGGCTCTTTCCCGCCCGCGCCTACTAAGCTGGCATTCACGCAAGAAGCTCCCCTGTAAGATGTCATCGCGCCCGCGGATATTCCTCAACGCCTCGACTTGTGTCGTCGGGGGAGGCGTGCAGGTGGCGGTGGGGTTCCTGCATCACGTCCATCATCGGCTCGAAGAGATCGGGTGGGAGGTCGTCGCCGTCGCGTCACCGCAGGTGTACGAACAGTGCAAGACGCTGCCAGACCGACCAGGCTGGCGGCTTGAACGCATCACGCCGAGTCCCGCTTCGGTGCTGGGAGGGCGGGGTAGTCGCCGGCGTATCCATGGGCTGATCGCGGAATTCAAAGCCCAGATGTGCTTCACGATTTTTGGACCGTCGTACCTCTGGCTGGATATCCCCGAGCTCAGCGGCTTTGCCGACCCCTCCGTCACCAACCCCAATCAGTATTATCTTCGCAACCATTCCTCGGGCCAGAAGTTGAGCACGCTCTTTAAGGCTTGGGTGAAAACGCTGGCAGTCAGGCGGGTGAGTCGATTCTGGGTCGAGACCGCGACCGCCCGAGCGGGATTGGCGCATCGGCTGGGAATCGCACCGGAAATGATCGATGTAATCCCTAATGCGGTGAACCCACTTTTCGTCCCGCTACCCGGTCCGCCACCGGTCGGACGGGTGCGGATCCTACACCTGTCGGCCTATTACCCTCACAAGAACCACGCCTTTCTCCTGCCGGTCGCCCAATCGCTGCGGCGTTTGCACCCGGAATTCGATTTCGAATTCGTCGTAACCCTGCCTCATGATGGCTATCCGTGGAAGGAGTTAAGCAGCCGTTTCGCGGAGGCGCGTCTAGCCGAACGCATTCGGACGTTGGGGTATCTCGAGGTAAAGAACTGTCCAGCGGCCTACCGTGATAGCCACGTCGTCTTTCACCCCTCTTTGCTCGAGGTCTTCTCGGCGACATACCTCGAGGCATTTGCAGCGGGACGGCCTGTGGTCGCCAGCGACCTCGACTTCGCCCACGAAGTCTGCGGCGATGCGGCGTCTTACTTCGACCCAATTTCCGCGGATGCGGCAGCTCACGCGCTGTTTCATGCTTCGACGGATGCGGAAAGCCGCTGCACGTTGATTTCCAAAGGGCTGGCTAGATACGCCGCCTTTCCCATGGCAGGCGACAAAAACCATCGATTGGTAGCCATGATTAATCGCGGATTAACGCAGGCCGCCTCCTGAACCTTCCATGGATTTAGAAAAATTCTATTTAAAGCTCCCAACTTTTTTTCAGAAAGCTGTCCTTCAATGGCAGGGCAGGCGGGTGCGTGAGGGACGTTATGGCATCGGCTTCAATCGGGTAATGCAGGCATCGCTGGAGCGTCTCGAATTCAGCCCTGGAAGGATGGATGACTATCGCGCCTCTCGGCTTTCTGCTCATTTTAAATACGCCCGGCACAGCCCCTTCTGGGCTGACCGCTTCCAGCAGTATTCGGTCAACGCTAACGCTTCGGACCCCTTCGCTGAATTAGCTAAACTTCCGATCTTGAAGAAGGATGATGTGCGCAGGCACGCCAAACAAATCCAGAACCCGTTGTTTGAAAGCAATAAGCTACAGCGCCTGCATACCAGCGGAACCACCGGATCCGGCTTGGTCTTCCGAGAGACTCTTGATGCGGAATCAGAACGTTGGGCGGTTTGGTGGCGTTATCGTCAGAAGCTTGGGATAAACCCAGATAATCTTTGTGCCCTCTTCGGCGGACGTTGCTTGATCCCAATCAGCCAAAAAGATCCGCCTTACTGGAGATACAGTCCTTATACCCGTCAGATACTCTTCAGTTCCCAGCACTTAAGTCAGGAAACTTTCCGCGCCTATTTAGCGCAAATCGAGCTAGATAAAGCACCATGGATACATGGCTACCCTTCTTGCCTCGGATTACTGGCGACATGGATGATTGAGCACGGCGTGCCGCCGCCGCCGTGCGTGAAATTTATCACCGTGGGCGCGGAAAATCTCACTGCCCACGCTAAAAATCGTATCGAGAACGCCTTTGGATTGCCGGTGTACCAGCATTACGGACTAGCTGAGTCCACCGCGAATTTTTCCCAAGAGCCTGATGGGCGTATATATGTGGATGAGGATTTCTCCCATGTGGAGCTGCCTTTGGCCAATCAAGGAGGCAGCCGACAAGTGATTGGGACCAACTGGCATAATCCTGCGTTCCCACTTTTCCGATATGACTCCGGCGATCTTTGCCAGGCCTCCTCGACCCATATCCACGGGCCAAAATCCAGGGAGGTTCTGGCCATCGACGGCCGCTTGGAGGACGCCTTGATTTTGAAGAACGGCGCACATATTTTTTGCTTAAACCAGGTCTTTGCTGATATGACCAATATCCGGGAGGCGCAAGTTCGCCAAACGGTTATAGGTGAGGCAGAATTCAGGATCGTCAAGGGGAGCGATTACGGAGCGGCAGATGAAGCGGCGCTCGCCGCCGAAATCGAAAAAAGGTTCGGCACATTGTGCGACGTACGCGTCACTTATGTCGACGAATTGCCGCGGACGGCTTCCGGAAAGCTCCGCCTAGTCGTGTCGGGAATCTCTCCAAAATAAACACCCCAACTTATGTGCGGAATCTTTGGAGCTATCGGGCCATCGGCGGAATCATTAGCCAAGCAGGCGATGGTATCGCTCGCCCATCGCGGCCCAGACGGCCGAGGGACTTTCTTTGCTCCGGCGTCCAACTTGTCCTTGGCCCAGACGCGTCTGGCCATTCAGGACACGAGCGACGCCGCGGTGCAGCCGATGACGGACGCGGCTGGCCAAGCGACGATCATTTTTAATGGAGAAATCTACAACTTCCGTGAGCTCAGGAATCAGTTATCCTCCGAATATAGATTCCGCTCAACGGGTGATACGGAAGTGTTGCTTGCCGCCTACTTGCGATGGGGGGGCGATATGTTGGGCAAACTCAACGGGGTCTTCGCCTTGGCAATCTACGACCATCGAGACCGCAGCCTGCTGCTGGCTCGCGACGGCCTGGGAGTAAAGCCTCTCTATTGCTTGCAGACGAAAAGCCATTTCGCCTTCGCCTCCGAAATCAAGGCCTTGCTCCCCGTGCCTGACTTCGACCGCAGCCTGGATCTGCAGGGTATAGGCCATTATCTGACGTATCTCTACAGTCCGGGTCATCAGACGCCTTTCAAGGATGTGAAAAAAATGACCCCCGGTCATGCCGTCGTGATAAAAGATGGCCGTCAAGCCAGGGAGTGGGCATTTTATGACTTACCTTATGAGAGCGAAGTCTTGCCGTTCACTGTTAAGGGAGCGGCTACGGAATTAAAATCCCGCCTGGATACCGCCGTCGAACGTCAGTTGGTTTCGGACGCGCCGGTGGGCGCTTTCTTGTCAGGAGGTTTAGATTCAACCTCGATTTGTGCTTTGGCACGGCGGCATCTCGCGCCCGGTGAGTTGGATTGTTTCACTATCGACGTTCGTTTTGCAGAGGTCGGCAACGAAGGTTTTGCGGAGGATTTGCCATATGCGCGGCAAGCTGCGAAGGCGCTTGGGCTAAAACTTCATGTCGCTCAAGTCAGTCCCGATAAGTTAATCGATCTCGAGAAATTAGTCTGGCACCTAGATGAGCCCCAGGCCGACCCGGCCGCGCTCAACAACTTTTATATCTGCGAGGCCGCCCGCCAGGCGGGAATCAAAGTCATGCTTTCGGGTGCCGGCGGCGATGATATCTTTACGGGCTATCGACGGCACCAAGCTCTGGATTTCGAGCGCTACTGGCAGTGGTTGCCGTCGACCGCCAAAAAATCGCTGTCGTTATTGTCTTATTTCATGCCGCAGAAATATCCCTGGGGGCGGCGTATCCATAAGGCGTTTCGCCAGGCCTCGATGTCCTCCGAAGAGCGGATGATCGGCTACTTCCAATGGAAAGACGCCCCATCCATCCAAAGGCTTTGGTCCAAACAGATTAGGTCCGCTGGCATGGTCCCTGCCACCGACATACCACTAATCGAAGCCCTTCAACGACTGCCTCAGGGTACTCACGAGTTGAACAAGATGCTCTACCTCGAGGCCAAGTACTTCCTCGCTGATCATAACTTAAACTATACGGACAAGATGTCGATGGCAGCGGGCGTCGAGGTAAGGGTGCCATTTCTAGACCGTGACTTGATTGATTTTGCGACCAGATTACCCGCGCACTACAAACAACATGGCCAGGTTGGAAAGTGGATTTTTAGGAAATCCATGGAAGGCATCGTGCCTCCAGAAATCATCCATCGACCGAAGACCGGCTTCGGAGTTCCTTTGCGCGGATGGATGAAGGTGAAGAATAATCGAATCGAAGAGGATTATTTGAGCCGTGAGTCACTCCTGCGGCGTGGTCTCTTCGATCCTGATGCCGTGCACGATCTCATCAGCCGAAACCGGGCGGGGCATGTGGATGCCAGTTACGTGATCCTGGCCTTAGCCTGCGTGGAAATCTGGTGTCGCCAGTTCGTCGACGCCCCCGCGGCCTAACTGCTCCGCCATGCCCCTCTCCGCCGCATTTTCCTGGAACGGATTACCGCAATATGCGGCGCGCCAGCTTGCCGCCGCGATTGCGGCAATCGGTCAGGATTGCCCGGTCGTCGGATCACGTGCCGAGGTGCCCATCCAAGGAGTCGAGGCGGCCCTTGGCCGTCCCGTAAATTGGGTGGAGGCCTCGCATCGGACGAACTGGGCTAAACTCGGCCTGCCGGTACCAAAGATTTTTTTCCAATCCGGCTGGGCTTATCCGGCTTTCAACTCCCTTGGCGATGAGGTGCGCGCCGCCGGCGGTAAGGTCTGCCTACTAATGGATAATAATTGGCGAGGCGATTTTCGCCAATGGCTCGGGGCGCCGTGGTTCCGAGTTTTTCAACGCCCGAAGTTCGAGGCGGTGCTGGTGCCCGGTAAGTCCGGACGACGTCTGGCGCGCTGGTATGGCATGCCAGACGAAAGAATCTTTGAAGGGATGTATGGCGCCGATCCGCGCCTATTCTTCAACGGGCCTCCGCTTACGGAGCGCCCCAAGCGCATCATCTTCGTGGGTCAATACATCGAGCGCAAAGGGTGTGTGCCGCTCGCCCGGGCCTTCGCCTCCGTCGCTCACTTGCTCCCGGATTGGGAACTCAACATGTATGGTAGCGGGCCTTTACAGTCGGCGATCCCGTCGCACTCGCAGATTAAGGTACACGGCTTCATCCAGCCCGAGCAGCTCGGGGCACTCTACCGAGAAGCTCGGATCTTCGCCTTGCCTAGCCGCTCCGAGGCGTGGGGCCTGGTCGTGCACGAAGCCGCCCTTTCCGGCTGCCAGCTACTGCTCTCGGATGCAATCGGTGCGGCCCCAGATTTCGCCTCTCTCGCCAATTCGGCAACATTCAGGCCGTGTAATCTGGCGCGGATGAGAAGCGCAATCCTTAGTTTGACCGGAGTAAGCGACCAACGACTGGCGCAAGCGCAGGCCGAAAGCGTCACCATGGCCGCGTCTCACGGTCCGAATCGATTCGCCCAAGCGACGCGCGCCATCGTCGAACGTCTTATTTGAATTTATGGATAACATATACACCAATCAGGAATATCTCAGGAAAAACCCCACCTGGCACGACGAAGACTCACCCTGGAAGGCGAGTCAAATCATGGAATTGCTGGCCCGAAACAAGATTGATGTTCAAAAGGTGGCGGAAATCGGGTGCGGTGCCGGCGGCGTCATCAAGGAGCTGGCGGATCAGATGGGCTTCGACCGGAGCTTCCAAGGTTTCGATATCTCGCCGGAGGCTATTCGGTTGGCGGAACAGCATCACCGCCCTGGGCTGGATTTCTCGTGTGAAGACCTGCTCCTAAGTCCGGAGCATTATGATCTGCTTCTCGTCATCGACGTCATTGAGCACATTCCGGATTATCTGGGTTTCACCGCGAAATGCCAAACCAAGGCACGGTATAAGATCTACCACATCCCCTTAGACATCCACGTATCGTCCGTCATGCGGGCCCGCTTCGTCGTCGGCCGCCGTACGGTGGGCCACCTGCATTATTTCTCGGCGGAATCGGCTTTGGACACCGTCAACGATACCGGACACAAGGTCATTGATTATATGTATACTGACGGCGGAGTAGCGCTAGCCAATCTGCACCCGAGTTTTCGCCGTTCGTTGGCCAACCTTCCACGCAAGTTCGTCGGGTTCTTTTCCAAGAAGCTCTCCGCCCGCTGGTTCGGAGGTTACAGCCTTCTGGTCTTGGCCGAATAATCCTCCATGCGCTATCTTATCACCGGAGCCGCCGGGTTCCTCGGTACCCATCTGTCTGCCCGCTTACTCGCAGAAGGCCA
>CAIRLQ010000270.1 GCA_903879465.1 uncultured Opitutia bacterium
CGCCGCCTCGCCGTGAAAGGTGTTCGCTTCATCCAGCTCTATCACCGCGATTGGGATCACCACGGCAACCTCCAGGATCAGTTGCACAAGTTGACCCGCGACGTCGACCAGCCCGCGGCTGCACTCGTGAAGGATCTCAAGCAGCGCGGCATGCTCGACGATACCCTCGTCATCTGGGGCGGCGAATTTGGCCGCACGCCCTATGCCCAAGGTGGCGCCAATCGGGAAAAATATGGACGCGACCACCACGGTAAAGCCTTCTCCATCTGGATGGCTGGCGGCGGCATCAAACCCGGTATGACCTTCGGCGGCACCGATGACTTCGGCTTCAACACCCAGGAGAATCCCGTGCACATCCACGACCTCCAGGCCACCATCCTGCATTGCCTCGGCATCAATCACGAGCGACTTACCTATCGCTTCCAAGGCCGACAGTTTCGCCTCACCGATGTGCATGGCCGCGTCGTCCGCGACATACTCGCGTAGACGCGGAAGGTATTGGCGGTTAGCGGTTGGCGGTTGGAAGATACAGGACTCAAAGGGAAACCGGAATGTTTGCATTATTTTCAGGTCACAGGTCTCGGCAGTCTGGTATCTGGTACGGGTCCTAGGGTTCGGGTTCAGGTGCGGGCCCGAACCTGTACCTGATGCTGAATACCTGAACCAGGGACCTGATGGCTGAGACCTGAGACCCGGAAATGTATCTCGGCCATCCCTCATCTTTCATCATTTATCTTCTTAATATGACCGAAGCGACATCGGGCCTAATTCTGACACTTTATGACTTTGCGGTCTGCTCATCCCTGTGGCCAATCTAATCCATCCCCATGCGTCACCTCCTTGCGCTCGCGCTCTGCGCTTCCCTCGTCCACGCGGCCTACGAACCGTTGAATGACGCCAAGCGGCCAATCGCCAGCGAACCGGCGCTTTCTCCCGCCGGCACCGCCGCCGCCCTCAAGGTACCCGCCGGCTTCCGCGTCGAGGTGATTGTGGGCGAGCCCAAGGTCGTCCAACCCATTGCCTACACGATCGATGACCGTGGCCGCCTCTGGATTGTGGAAAACACAAATTATCCTGCTAGCCCCGGTGAGGCCAAGGACCGCATCCTCGTTCTCGAAGACACCAAGGGCACCGGCACGTTCGACAAGCAGACGGTCTTCTGGGACAAGGCCACCTTCACCAGCGGCATCGCCGTCGGTTTTGGCGGGGTCTGGCTCGGCTCTCCGCCCAACCTACTCTTCATCCCGCTTAAGGACGGCGATGAACCCAAACCCGCCGGCGCACCGCAGGTCATGCTGGATGGCTGGGCGATGGCCGACACTCACGAGACGTTGAATGACTTCATCTGGGGCCCGGATGGCTGGCTCTACGGCACGCAAGGCATCTTCAATCGCTCACTCGTGGGGAAACCCGAAGCGCCGGCCAGCGAACGCATCCTCGTCGAAGGCGCCGTCTGGCGCTTCCACCCGACGCGGAAGATTTTTGAACGCTGGAGCGAAGGCGGCAGCAACCAGTGGGGCGTGGATTGGAACGACCACGGCGAAGCCTTCTTCGAGGCCTGCGTCATCCCGCACATGTGGCACGCCATCCAGGGCGCCCGCTACCAACGCCAAGCTGGCCCACACCCCGACATCCATACCTACGAAGACATCAAGACCATCGCCTGGGGTCGCTATGAGAAAGCCGCCTACGCCGGCGCGATGGTCTACCTCGGTGGCGCCTTCCCCGCTGAATGGCGCGATCAATTCTTCTTCCACGACATCCATATG
This sequence comes from uncultured Opitutia bacterium, assembly GCA_903879465.1. Lineage (GTDB taxonomy): Bacteria > Verrucomicrobiota > Verrucomicrobiia > Opitutales > UBA953 > UBA953. The sequence continues at coordinate 1,770 of CAIRLQ010000270.1, forward strand.
AACAAGCTGCGTTGCGAAACGATGATCCCGACGGGCAGCGGCTATCGCAGTGAGAAAAAGATCGATTTCGGCGTCAGCTCGGACCGCTGGTTTCGCGGCCTCTCCCCGCAATATGGCCCCGATGGCGGCGTCTTCATCAACGATTGGTATGACAAAGTCCCATGCCACCAGCAGAAGGAGTTCACCGACC
>CAIRLQ010000271.1 GCA_903879465.1 uncultured Opitutia bacterium
AGACGCGCGGCTGGTGCGGCACGGCCTGGCTCGTGCCCGCGCGCGTGCAGGGCGAGACCTGCCCCGGCTCCATCATTCACGGCCTGAAACTCGCCAACGCCATCCCGGGCATCGACCTCATCGTCGTCGGCCGCGGCGGAGGCTCCATGGAAGATCTCTGGGGCTTCAACGACGAAGCCCTCGTGCGCGCCGTGCGCGCGAGCAAGACGCCCGTCATCTCCGCCGTCGGACATCAAACGGACTTCACCCTGTGCGATTTCGCCTCGGACAAGCGGGCGGAAACACCGACCGCCGCCGCGGAGCTCATCGTCTCAGGCCAGATCAAGTTACGTGAAAAACTAAAATTGCTCGCCGCCGAGCTCGCGCGTTATTCGCCGAAGGCGAAACTCCAATCCCTTTTCCAGGATCTCGACCTGCTGAGCGAACGTCTCGACGGGGCCGCGCAGGAAACCATCTCGACCTATCGGCACACCCTTTCCGAGCTCGGCAGCGAGCTACACCGCCTCTCGCCCAAGGCACGCCTCGGCGTCACGCGTGAGAAGCTGAATCAACTCGGCAAGCGCCTGCAGTCGGCCGGCTTCGAATCCATCCTCTCCCGCGGTTACTCTATTGTCCGCGATGCCGACGGCTCCGTGATTTCCTCCAGCAAAGACGTCACCGCCGGCCGCAAACTCCGCCTCAAGTTCAATGACGGCGAAGCCGGAGCGACGGGTGGGTAAGGAGAGACTATGAAAACAAAAGGACAGCACGTGGTGCTGTCCCTACCTCTAGACCTGCCCCTAGCCCTAACCCTCTGATCGGCCAGAAAGCCGATCAGTAGGCCTTCGCCATCACCACGCGGCGGGGGCTGGGTTCGCCGGTGACGACGCACTTGCCCGGCTCGTCCTTGGCGTCGAGCGGGATGCAACGAATGGTGACCTTAAGTTCATCCTTCAGGCGCTTCTCAACTTCCTTGGTGCCATTCCAATGACACAGCGCGAAGCCGCCGTGGATTTCGGCCTTCTCCGTGTTCTTCGGGGTGAAGAACGCCTTGAGCTCGTCCCAGCTGTTGATTTCGCGGGTATGTTCGGCGCGGTGGGCCTTGGCGCGGGCGAGGAGATTGTCCTGGATGGATTGCAGACGGGCGACGATGCCCGAGACGAATTCAGCGCGGGGGACGCCGGCCTTCTCGCCGGTATCGCGACGGGCGGCGAAGACCGCGTTGGCGGCCATGTCACGCGGGCCCACTTCGACACGAACCGGGACACCCTTCTTGATCCAACCCCAGACCTTGTCGCCGCCGCGGATGTCGCGGTTGTCGATCGTGACGACGATCTTGCGGTCATGGAAGCGCTGGGCGGCGAGTTCCTTCTGGAGAGACTGGCAATAGGCGAGAATGTCGGCCTTCGTGGCGTCGTCCTTATAAATCGGAATGATCACCACGTGCTGCGGGGCGAGGCGGGGCGGAGCCACGAAGCCATCGTCGTCGGAGTGCGTCATGATCATACCGCCGATGAGGCGGGTCGAGACGCCCCACGATGTCGTGTGCGCAAACTGCTGCGTGCCCTTCTCGTCCTGGAACTGGATATTGCAGGACTTGGAGAAATTCTGGCCGAGGTAGTGCGAGGTGCCGGCC
>CAIRLQ010000272.1 GCA_903879465.1 uncultured Opitutia bacterium
CGAGGCCATCGTGGTCGTCATCACACGGTTCTTGGTGTTGGCGGCATTGGCGACTTCGCGCGTCCAAGCCACGGCCATCGCGGGAGAGTTCACGCCCTGCTCCTGCTTGTCATTGGAGCGCTTGCTGGTGCGATCGCTGAGTCCGTCATCCGGAGACATGCCCTTGAGCACGAGGCCACGGAGAAGAATCTGGGCATCAGCGGGAGGGTGGGCTTCGTAGACATCGGTATCGGCGAAAATCACCCCGACGCCATTCAGGAGCGAGCTCTTCTCGGAGCCAGCCTCGACCGCGGTACGCGTGGCTTCAGACTTATGCTTACCCCAGTGAGTGAGCCAGGTCTCGCCGAGGACATTTTTCCCGAACCCGCCGTTGTTATTAAAATTATAGGCGGCGAAGGCACTGTCTTTCGGGATGCCGGCGAAGGCGTGGGTACTCGTGCGCGTGGCGACGATTGGTACGCCGCGCTTTAACGCCGCTTCGAACTTCGTGAGAATTGCTTCGTTCCACTTACGGAAACGAAGCCCAAGGACGAGGGCGTCAGCCGAATCGAGGGCCTCAGGCTTACCCAGGGTGGCGCCACTATTCGGATTAATCACGCCGTCGTCGTGGGAGAACAGTACCGTACACTTGAAGCCATGGCGCTCGGAAAGAATCCGCGCCAACATCGGCATCGACTCCTCGGAGCGATACTCTTCGTCTCCGGCAAGCAACACCACGTGCTTTCCGGCGCCGGGCCCTTTTCCGGCGGGGAATTCCAGCCATCCTGGGCCGGAGGTGAAGGCCTCAGCGGCGACGGCCGGCAAGGCAAAAACGAGAGCAGCCAAGGCCGCCCAGAGATGGAGATGACGCTTCATGGGGTAGATGCAGAGACTGAAAACCCCTTGAAGGATTTCAAGCGTTCGATTGTGCACCATACATCATTTTCGACCGCCCTTAGCGCCGTTGCCGCTCGCAGCCGGGGCGAACGGATCGGGGCGCACCGTTTCCGTCCGGCCATCGGAATAGGTCGTGACCTGATTACCCAACGGGTCGCTTCGCGTCGTCGAGCGGGTGCCATCGCTGTAATATGTGCTATTTCCACCGAGTGAATCTGGCCGGGTCGTCGCCGTCACGCCGTTTGAGAAACGTGTCGTCGAGCCACCAAGCGGATCTGGCCGGGTCGTCGCCGTCACGCCATTACTGTAACGCGTCGTCGCGCCGCCAAGCGGATCAGGGGTCGTGGTGGCTGTCACCCCATTGTCATACCTGACCTCCGCTCGCCCCAGCCCATCGGTCGAACGAATTGCTGAATGGGGTAAACGTCCCGAAATCCCGTCGGCCTTGAGGCTGGCGCTGGAAGCTACGCCAAAATCACCCGAAATGTCGGCGGACGATGAAATTAAGCCCCCGCCCGAAGGCTTGCGCACAGTAGTCATCGCACTGTCAGCCTTAGTTGATTTAACGCTGAACGCCTCACGCGAGCGCGCGTGTGTGTCTACCGTCAGCGGAGAGGAGTCATCCCTGAAGCCCGCGACCAATAAGCCCAGTGTGCCCAGCGAAATCACGGCAAGAAGGCAGAGACGGGGCATCATCGGTATCCATGTATCATAGCCGAACATGGAGACTAGGCAACCGGGCATCCGGGCAATAAAAAGGGCGGCCACCTTGCGGTGCCGCCCTTTTAGAGAACTACCCGTCGCTTACGCGATGACCTTGTCGACGACCTTGCCGAAGTTATCGGTAAGGCGGAAGTCGCGGCCGTTGTAGCGGTAGGTGAGCTTGGTGTGGTCGAAGCCAAGCAGACGAAGGATTGTGGCGTGCAGATCATGCACGTCGACGCCGTCAGAAGCGACCTGGGAGCCGATTTCGTCGGTTTCGCCATACGCCATACCACCCTTGACGCCGCCACCAGCCATCCAGCAACAGAAAGCCTTGCCGTGGTGGTCGCGACCGGAGTTAGCATTCACGCGACCAGCGGTGGTCGGCGTGCGGCCGAATTCTCCGCCCCAGATAATGAGGGTCTGGTCAAGCAGACCGCGCTGCTTAAGGTCAGCGATCAGCGCGGCGGCAGGGCCGTCGATCGAGCCAGCCTTAGCGGTGATGGCCGTGTTCAGATTAGTGTGGTGATCCCAGCCGCCTGCGTCGACCTGCACGAAGCGGACACCGCGCTCGACGAGACGACGTGCGCAGAGGAGCTTGGCGCCGAGGTCGGTCTTGCCGTACATCTCGCGGATCTTTTCAGGCTCCTTGGAGACATCGAAAGCGTCGGTTGCCGCGGTCTGCATGCGGAACGCGAGTTCAAAGGACTCAATGCGGGCCTCCAGCTGCTCATCTTTCTGGACGGTCTGCATGTGGCGTTCATTCAGTTGGCGAACGAGGTCGAGCTGCTTGCGCTGCGCGTCCTGCGTGGTGAATTCGCTCTGTAAGTTAGCGATGATCTTGTTCGCCGGGGCGCCAGGACGGAACGAAGTGTTGGCACCCTGGTAGAGTGACGGCAGGAATGCAGCAGTGCGGGCGTCGGAGCTACCACCAAGGCTAACGAAGCCAGGGAGATCCTGACTTTCCGTACCCAGACCGTAGAGCACCCAAGCACCCAGGGAGGGCTTTGAGAGAATGGCCGAACCCGTGTGCATCAGTTTCGCAGCAGGGCCGTGAGCGGGCAGATCTTGGTGCATCGAGCGAATCACGCACATCTCGTCGGCGACGCCTTGGAGCTTCGGGAAAATTTCGCTGATTTCGAGACCGGACTTGCCGGACTTCTTGAACTCAAAGGGAGTCGGGAAGAGAACTCCGTTCATGCCAGAAGCAGACATTTCCGCGACGGCCTTCATCTTCGGCTTCGGATCGAAGGTGTCGAGGTGCGAGGGAGCACCACCGGCGAAGATGTGGATGACGTGCTTCGCCTTGGCAGCGAGAGGCGCCTTGCGGGGCTTCAGGTTGGCCATGACCTCAGCGTGAGCATCGGTGACCATGTAGTCGGCAACCATGGCGCCGAAGGCGAGCGTGCCCATGCCCAGACCGGTCTGGCGCAGGAACTCGCGGCGGGAGTTGGGGGTCGGCACATAATGGCCGCAGCTGGTGTCTTTCATATTGGGATTGTGATTGGGGTGAGTGTGGGGGGATTAGTTCAAATAGACAAACTCATTGGAGCAAATCATCGACTGGGCCAGCATGACCCAGGGGTTCGAGGGCTCTTTGCGGGAGACCATTTCGGTCTTATTCACGACTTTTCCGCCTTTTACCTCTGTATCCATCTTTATTTCGGCGACAGGGGGGGCGAGCGGCTTGCCTGTTGCCGCAATGGCAGCGGCGGCGGCGGCCTTATTCTTGGCTTTAATTTCTTTAGCTCTGGTCTGCTTATCGGCCTTAGCGACGGGAACCGGAGCGACGGGAACCGGAGCCGGCTCGTCGATATATCCGCCGATGCGGGAAACGAACTCAAGGGCGACCTTAGCCTCAGGGACCGTCGGCGAACGCTGGTACATGATCCGGTAAAGCAGCGCGATACGCTCGGAGTCGGACGTGGCCTTAAGCAACTCGGGTCGAGAAGTTACATTACGGGCAACTTCGATCGCGAGAGGGTTGTTCATGAAGAACAAGGCCTGTTGCGGAACGATGGTGGAACCGCGCTTGGTGTTCGCCATGTCCGGATCGGAAAAGTCGAACTGAGATTGTAGTTCGCTCAGCCTGTCGCGATCAATGAATCCGTAAATCGTGCGGCGGTAGCTGTAAGGCTCGTCGGTGATATTAACCGCGCGGCCTCCCATGGCCCGATCAAGCTTGCCGGAAAGCACCAACATCGAGTCGCGGATGCTTTCGAAATCAAGGCGGCGGAGGTTCGCATGCCAGATATACTTGTTGCTAGAATCAACCTTGAAGGGGTCGACGGCGGCCTTGTCCTTCTGGACGACCAGCGGGTTGGTGTTCGGATTAGCGGACTGACGATAAGCGGCGGATAGCAGAATCTTCTTATGCATCTTCTTAATCGACCAACCGTTCTCGACGAAGTTGTTGGCCATCCAATCAAGCAGCTCCAGGTGCGTCGGAGTTTCAGACATATTACCTAAGTCATCCGGCGAGGAAACGATGCCCGCGCCGAAGTGATGCAGCCAGAGGCGGTTAACGAGCACGCGTGAAGTCAGCGGGTTGGTGCGGCTGGCGATCGCCAGGGCGAGCTCACGGCGACCGCTGCCTTCATAGAAGGGCAGGCGCTCCGGACCAGCGAGGACTTCCAGGAACTGGCGAGGCGTGACAGCTCCGCGCTTATTGCGGTCGCCACGAATAAAGACGTAGCTATCCCGAGGTTTTTCGTTGTCAGTGACAACCATGGCCGTTCCGGGGCCTCCTTTATGGGTGATATCGAGATCGTTGATCTCCTTGAACTTGAAATACTTCGCAGGCTTGTTCCCGTTACGGAAACTTTGGCTGGGCGCCGCCTGCCAGTTTTCGCAGAAAGTGCGTCCTTCGGTCAGCAACTCAAGGAGCGGGATGGTGGTAATGTCCTCGATGTTGGGCAGGGGCCAAGGATAGGAGGCCAGCTGAGCGATGGCCGGATCATCCTTGTCTCCCTTACGTCCAGGTGCTCCGCGAAGCTGGATGTGCGCGAAAATCTTGTCGTGATTCTTGAGTAACACGGACTGGTAGGCCAGCGCCACCTCCTCGAGGGTGCGCGGCTTGAGGTTACGCAGGGCGTCGGCGATGATTGGATTAACCGGGGACTTCTTGTCAGCGAGGGCGTCGGCGATGACACCTGGGGCCTCCTTGGAAAAATTCTCTTCGCTGATGCGCTTGAGGCGAGCGAGCGGTCCCGTGATAGGCGAATCCGGACGAACCATATAGCAGGCGTCGATTTCGCGGGAGTCCTGCAGGTCATACTTCTTCAGGATATCGTAACCAGCGGTGCTGCGATAGCCTCCGAACATCGAGGCCATGGCACGGGGGGCGAACTCCTTATGTAATCTACCCAACAGGCTGGCGATGTGCTTATAGTAACCACGGGCGGTCTCGTTAATGAGTTCGGTGTGCTTCTTTTCGAAGTCGGCACGGTAAGCATTACTCGGTGCATTCTTTCCGGCGAGGAGCGGATCGCGCACGACCGGATTTTGCATCGGCTCGTCGATGGAGGAGAAGATGCCGTGCAACGAATAGTAATCCGCGGCCGGGATGGGGTCGAACTTATGATCGTGGCAACGCGCACAGGAAACCGTCAAACCAAGGAACCCCTTAGTCGTCGCGTCGATGCGCTCGTCAATCGTGTCATCGTTGTTTCCAAAGCGCTTTCCGACGGTGATGAAGCCGAGGGCAGCGAGTCGAGCGTCATCCTTAGCGAGGTCAGGCAGACGGTCGGCGGCGAGCTGCTCGATAATGAACTGGTCGTAAGGCTTGTCGGTATTAAAGGCGTCGATGACGTAATCGCGATAAGTCCAAGATCCTTCGAAGTTCTCAATCGTTCCAGCACGACGCAAACCCTTGGTATCCGAATAGCGCGCCGTGTCGAGCCAGTGGCGGGCCCAGCGCTCACCGTAACCGGAGGAAGCGAGGAGGCGATCCACGGCGCGCTCGACGACCGCCGTGGCGGCGCGGGCAGGCTGGCCGCTACGCAGGGAAAGAACGTCACGGGCGGCGGCGTTATCATACTCACGCCCGAAGCTTTCGGCTTCGGAATTGGAGGGCGGCAGGCCAATCAGATCATAGTTAAGTCGACGGAGCAGGGCTTCACCGTCGGCGGAAGGACAGGGCTTGAGGCCGAACTGATCGAGCTTCGCCATGACAAAAGCATCTACCTCATTCTGGCACCATCCAGGCATGCTTAATTTAGTAGGCACGGGATAATTACCGACTGGCTTGAAAGCCCAATGGTCACGAGCTTTCTGGGAAAGGCCGGTGAGCTTAGCGGCACCCGCACCGGTAGGGGCGGGGGCACCCATCATAATCCACTTTTCTAGGGCCGCGATTTTCGCATCCGAAAGTTTCGGGCCCGACTTGCGGGGTGGCATCGAAAGTTCGGGGTCGGTCTGGTGTACCGCTACGATGAGTAAAGATTTTTTCAGATCTCCAGGGACAGCCGCCGGACCCTGATCGCCGCCGGCAAGAATGGC
>CAIRLQ010000273.1 GCA_903879465.1 uncultured Opitutia bacterium
CTATCAGTGGGACCAAGGAAGCAACAAATGGCAGCTCGGACTCGGGTTTGACTTGCCGCTCTTCAATCAGAACCAAGGCCCGATTGCGGAAGCCGCGGCGCGGCGCCGCGAAGCGCAGAGCCGCCTAGAAATACTGCAGGCCAGAATCTCCGCCGAGGTCGACCGCGCTGTCCCCGCCCTGCAACAAGCTTGGAAGACCTATCAGGTCGCCCGTGATCTGCTCAAAATCCAAGGTGAGAAGAAAACCACCGCGGTGCGTCGCGCCCAGGCAGGCCAAGGCGAACCGATGGAAACCCTCTTGGCGGAAGCAGACCTCATTTCGGCCCAGCTCGTGCTCGTCGACCGCGCCAGTAAGTGGGCGCAGCAGCTCGAAGCCCTTGAAGCCCTGACGCGTCCGCCCTTGGTCGCCGCGGCCCGCGTCGCCGCCGAGCAGAATTCCAAATGAAAACCTACCTCTCTCTCGTGCTCATGGCGGTCGTGCTCTCCGCGGCTGAAACACCGGCGACGCCCGAGGCTAAAAGCCCCGAAGCCAAGGTCGCTGATCCCAAGGCTGCCCTCGCGCAGCAGCTCAAGGCGGCGGGCGTGAAAAGCGCCGTCGTGGAAGTGGCCGGTATGCAAAAGGAAGTCGTCCTGACGGGGCAGGTTGTGGACCCTCTACCGCTGGTGATGAGTTTTCAGGAATGGGTCAGTGCGAAGATTTCGGCTGAGACCGCTGAGCAAGAACTGGGCCGCATGGAAAAACTCCGGGCCAATAACGAAGTCTCCGCCCGCCTCTTTCGAAGCACGGAAACCGAGGCCCTGAAAGCCCGCCTCGCGACTTCCGTCGCTTACCAGAAACTGCTCCTCAACGTCGGGCCGGATCTGCTCCGGCAAGGCCGTCTGGAAAATCTCCTGAACAGCATTAGCGGCGGTGAAAGCGCCCTCGTGCGCCTCGACCTGCCGTTGGGACTAGCGTTGGACGAACGTCCGGCGGCGAAGATCGCGGCGGTCTTCAACCCTGCGCAAAGCCAGTCCGGCGCCTGCGTGAGCTACGCGCCCGCGGTCAGCCCGCTGACGCAAGGCCCGGCCTTATTCTACCTCGTCGAAAAACCCCAACCCGCCTTGAAGCCTGGCGCTGCCGTCTCGGCGACGTTGCCTATCAGCAAGCCGGCGACTCCGGCCTTCGTGCCCGAGACTGCGTTGCTGCGGGCGAATGGCCGGACCTTTGTCTACCGCGAGACTGGCGAAGTCAGCCCGCACCACGTCCGCTGCCCGCTCCAGCTTCTCCAACGCGCCACGTTGCATGACGTCGATGGCTGGCTCGTGACGGGCGGCATCAAGGCCGGGGACAAGATTGTGGTCCAAGGCGCGTTCACCTTGCTCTCGTGGGAGACCTTGGAAGACGAGGCCGGGGCGGAAGCGGAGCTTGAGAAGCCCGAAAGTCAGGCGACTCCTCCTGCCAAAACCAAGTAACCATGCTTTCCGCGCTCGTTGGACTCTCGTTACGCTACCGCTGGGTGGTGCTGGGGTTGTCGCTCTTACTCCTAGGCTGGGGCGCCTACGGCGCAAAAAACGCGAAGTATGATGTCTTTCCTGATTTCGTGCCACCGCAAGTCACCATCCAGGCCGAAGCCCCGGGCTTCACGCCGGAGCAGGTCGAACTCCTGGTCACCCGGCCGATCGAAGCCGCGGTCAACGGCGTCGGCAACATGGAATAGATGCGTTCGGAGTCGATTCAAGGACTCTC
>CAIRLQ010000274.1 GCA_903879465.1 uncultured Opitutia bacterium
ACGAGATAGGGGGGTGAACGGGGTTGAGGCAAACAAGATAGGGTTCAGATTGCAGGTAATCAGTGTTTATTGATGCTCAACGTATCCTATGAGGTGCTTGATTTCCTTACTTACCCTCGGCTGTTCCCTTGTGGTGACCGCTGTCGAACGGCCGAATATTATTGTGATTCTCGCGGACGATCAAGGCTTCGGGGATTTTTCAGCCACTAAACAGCAAAGCAAAATACCAACACCTCAGCTCGACCGACTGGCGGCTCAGGGGTTGCGGTTTACGGATGGGCATACTTCTTCCGGCGTCTGTACGCCTTCGCGTTATAGCCTACTCACCGGACGTTATCATTGGCGGACCCGGCTCCAGTCGGGGGTGCTCGGCGGTTTTTCGCCCCCTTTAGTCGGCAAGGACCGACTCACGTTGGCGGGCATGCTGAAGGCTCAGGGCTATGCGACTGGCTGTTTCGGAAAATGGCATCTCGGAATGAGTTTCCCGATCTCAGGCGGAGGTTTCGCGGATGACGGTGGCGAGTATTCAAAGGCTCCTAAGAACGTCGGGATGATCGACTTCGCCGGAGATATCGTCGGCGGCCCCGTCGATCATGGTTTCGATACGTTTTTCGGAATCAGCGCTTCACTAGACATGCCGCCCTTTGTTTGGATTAAGGACCGACGGATGACTGAGATTCCGAGTGCGACAAAGACTTGGATACGTACGGGTCCGGCTGGTCCCAAGTTTGAGGCGATGGATGTGCTGCCTTCAGTCATCGATCACGCCATCGGCTTCATCTCGGCACAGAAACGGGCCCATCCATCCCAGCCGTTCTTCGCCTATGTGCCGCTCAATGCGCCGCACACTCCCATTGTGCCGACGAAGCAATTTCAAGGTTCGAGTGGTATCAGCCCTTATGCGGATTTCGTGCGTCAGGTGGACGCCGATGTCGGACGCCTGCTGACGTCCTTGGACAAACAAGGTTTGACCGAGAGTACGTTGGTAATTTTTACGTCGGATAACGGTTGCTCGCCAGCGGCTAATATTCCCGAGCTGCAGAAGGCAGGCCACCAGTCTAGTTATGTGTATCGCGGTAATAAGGCCGATGCTTACGAAGGCGGCCATCGCGTGCCATTCGTGGTCCGCTGGCCTGGTCGCGTAAAGCCGGGCGTGAGCGCTGCTTTAGTGGGGCAGATTGATTTCATGGCGACGTTTGCGGAACTTGTGGGAGCCACCGTGCCTTCCGCTATGGCGGAGGATAGCGTGAGTTTCCTTCCGGTGTTGCTGGGTATGAAGACGGAGTCCCGCCAAGGAATCGTCAGCCAGTCGATTAACGGTAGCTTCGCCATTCGCGATGGTCAGTGGAAACTCATCTTATGTCCTGGCTCCGGTGGCTGGAGTTTACCTAAACCTGGCAGCAAGGAGGAGGTCGGCCTGCCGCAGGTGCAACTTTTTGATCTCTCACGGGATGTCGGAGAGATGCACAATCTTCAGGATAAATACCCCGAACGTGTCGTCGTTATGAAGACCGAACTCGAACGCCTGATTGCCCGTGGTCGCAGTACGCCGGGCGGCGATTTGAAGAACGACGTGGTGGTACAGTTGGTCAAGAAGGCCAACAAGTAGAAGCTCGCCGACAGATAGACCGGCCCGACCTTACTCCGCCAGCTGGGCGAGGAGTTTCAGGGTCTCCTGCGGCGACGTATGGCTTTTCGCCGCGGCCTGTAGGCCGGACGGAAGGAGCTCGCTGGCCATTTCTTTCAGTTCGGCAAGTCGGACGCAAAGCTTGTCGAGCGGTGCTTCCGCGTCTTCGGCGTCGACCCAGACGTCGTAAATCGTAACGAGTTCGTCGGGCTTCTCGCCCTCGATCTCACCTTCGCCGACTTCGTAATCACAGTCGAGTAGCTCGTCCCAGAAATTCGGATCCAGGTCAAAGGCGTCTTCGAGTTCGTACAGTCGGATGCCGCTCATCCATTCATTGAGGAGTGTGAAAGCTTCGCCATGGGCAGGTAGAACCTCCGTGAAGGTCTCCCGGATGCCGACGGCCACGAGGATGAGGCCTTCGACGGTATCGCCGATCTTAGGGCCATCGAAAGAGGGGGTGGGTTCGGACATTTGCGTAGAAGAAGAGGCCAACCTGATACGCCGACGCGCATCGGCGCAAGGGGAAAGGCTCAGTCGGCGGCGGCGTTACCGGCAAGGTGGCCAGTGGTCCAAGCATTTTGAAAATTAAAGCCACCGGTCACTCCGTCGATGTCGAGCACTTCCCCTGCGAAGTGGAGGCCGGGGCAGCGGCGGCTTTCCATAGTCTTAAAATCGACTTCGGAAAGTTTTACGCCGCCGCAGGTAACGAACTCGTCCTTGAACATGCTTTTGCCTTCGACCTTGAATTCCGCCGAGGTGAGTTGGGTCGCCAAGGTCAGTAGGGCGGGATTGCTGACATGCGCCCACGGGGTGGTGAGGGGGATGCCAGCGGCCGCTACGAAGCGTTCCCAGAGTCGCTGGGGCATCGCGATTGGGCTAAAGGTTGCGACTTGTTTGCGCGCGTTCTGCTCCCGGATGCCGGCGAGGATTTTGACTAGCGAGTCGCGGGTGTGCGTGGGTGCCCAGTTGATCGTGATCGGGAAGGTATAACTTTTCATCGCGAACTCGCGGGCACCCCAGGCGGAGAGTTTGAGAATCCCGGGGCCGCTGAGGCCAGCATGGGTGATGAGCACGGGACCGTCGGACTTGAGCTTCGTCCCCGGGGCGGTGACGACTACGTGCTCCGAAGCGATGCCGGCGAGGTCGGCGAGGCGCGGGTCAGTGATATGAAAAGTGAACAGCGACGGCACCGGTGGGATAATCGTATGGCCGAGGTGTTCAGCAACGCTGAGCCCGCCGGATGATTTATTCCCGCCCGTCGCGATGATGAGACGTTCGCATTCGGCCGTACCACCTTCTGTAAGGATGAGGCGAAAGCCTGTGAGAGTTTTCTCAACTGCCCGGAGGCCGGTTTTGAGTCGCACGGTCACCTTGGCTTTATCGGCGGCGGCGAGGAGGCAGTCGACGATGGTCGCCGAGTCGTCGGTGACGGGGAACATGCGTCCGTCCACCTCGGTCTTGGTCTCAACGCCGCGCGCGGCGAACCAGGCAATGGTATCGCGAGGTTGGAAGCGATGGAAAGCCCCCAGTAGTTCGCGGCCGCCGCGGGGATATTTTTTTACCAGTTCGGCAGGTTCAAAGCAGGCATGGGTCACGTTGCAACGACCCCCGCCCGACACTCGGACCTTCGCTAGAAGATGTGGGGTGGCCTCGTAAAGCGTGACAGCGCCCTTATCTCCAAGGCTCTCTGCACAGGTGATCGCTGCGAAGAAGCCGGCGGCACCTCCGCCGATGACGGCGATGCGGCGTCGTTCAGGCATCAGGCGGGAATGGCCGTGATTGACTTATTTTGCCAGCACCGTCTTCAGGAACGATACGACTTCGGCGGTCACAGGGTCATTCGGTAATCCGAGGTCGGAGTTGATCTTGCCGTGACTGGTGTTGGTGGCGCCGTAGGTTTTCGCGGTGATACCCTTCGAGGTAAGCGCTCCCTCGAGGCGTTTTGCTTGATCGGGCGTAAGGGCTGCGGCTGAGTCGTAGAGAATCAGGAAGGGAGGGATACCTTTGCCGGCGGCGACGTGGTGGGTTGCTGAGTAGTCAATCCAGAGTTCCAGCTTGCTTCCAAAGATTTCGCGGTGGCCATACTTCGGCTCCGGCTTGCCGGCGGCTTTGCGATTGGCCGTGGCGAGTTCGATGACCGCTGGGATGTCGAAGGTGTCGGCGTCGACCGGAACGCAGCCCTTGAACATCGAGAGCGAAAGACCTTCGGACTTCAGGGGACGTTCGTCGATCGCCAGGTAAGCGGCGAGCTGGGCGCCCGAGGAATGGCCCATGATCACGATGCGTTCCGGGTCGCCCCCGAATTCAGCGACGTGGTCATGCGTCCAATGGAGGGACTTGGCGATGTCGGCGAAGATCTCATTCATCGGGACTGCCTTCACGTACCGGTGGTTGGTGGAGACGAACACGTAGCCCATGTCCGTGAAGAACTTCGGCTTCAACTGGACGCTGGTCTTTTCTCCGCCCTGCCAGCCGCCGCCATGAATCCAGAAGATGACCGGCGCGGGCTTCGCGGATTTACCCTTAGGTGCGTACACGTTAAGCGTCTGGCGGAATTCGGTGGTGCCAGCGTAGGGCACATCGGCCTTCGTGGGTGCGAACAGTACCGGGATCTCCGCGGCGAAGGCGGCGAGGGAGGAGC
>CAIRLQ010000275.1 GCA_903879465.1 uncultured Opitutia bacterium
AAGCCGAGCGTGGAACCGCCAGCACCTTTCTTGCCACCGGCGGCCTTGCCCTTGGTTGAGCCTCCGAAAGCAGCCTGCGTCCGGGTGACGGCTTCCTTTACTTCTGCTAAGGTGATTTTGCCCGGAGGCAGCGCCATGGCTTTGATATCATTACCACGACGAAGCAACACGTTGTCGGCATAAGTTCCCAGTGCGTTGACAATGAGACTATCCCAGGCCTCCTCGGCCGTAAAGCGCCGGACGACCGGTCCAGGAAACAGGTACTTGGCCTTGCCGAGATCCGGCGTCGGACTTGCCGTCGCCTGATAGGTCTTCGAGTTATAAATGACCCGCTGCACCTCGCGCAGGTCGAACTTGGCCGCCTTCATGATGAAGGTCAAATGGGCCAGCAACTCCGGACTGCTTGCCTGCTTCAAGTCATCGATGTCATTGACGGGTTCAAGCACGGCCACGCCGAAAGCTTTCTTCCAAATCCGGTTCGCAATATTGGTGGCGAAACGTGGGTTTTGCGGGCTGGTCAACCAACGACTGAACTGGGCGCGCAACTGGGCCGGGTCCTTAGTGGAAACATTATAAATCGGCAGAGCCTTATCCCCTTTCTCCCAAGCAATCAATGCAGGCGTGACCGGCGAGCTGGGCTTTGCGTCCTTATATTTGTAGTCTTTCGGGAAGGTAAGTTTCTGCTTAGGGGTGTCCTCCATGCGGAAGGCATTCATTTCGCTAATTTTGGTTACGAGCGCCTTGGGCAAAGTCGTATCGCCTTTGGTCAGTTTGGTAATGGCCCCTTTAATTGATTCATCCTTGCCGTCCGACGCCCCGAAAAATGCCGCCATCTGATAGAAATCGCGCTGTTTCCACTCAGCCAACGGATGATCATGGCACTGGGCACAAGCCATATTAGTCCCCAGGAACGTCGTCATCAGATTGGCGACGCCATCCAAAGGCATTTCGGCATCGAAAAGCATGAAGCCGGTCGCCCCATTATCGCAGAGCCGCCCGTCTGCCGTAATCATCTCATAAACGAGCTTATCCCATGGAGCGTCCGCCGCGATGCGCATCTTGAGCCAGTCTTCGAACGTAAATGCCGGGACCCCCTTACCAAACGTGTCCTTCACGCGGAGTAGGTCGGCCATCCAGTTGAACATCTGCATCGAGTAACCAGGCGAGAATACGAGGTCATCAATAAGTTTGGCGCGCTTGTCGGGGGCGGCACTCTTCAGGAAAGCATCGGCCTCTTTGGCGGTCGGCACTCGACCGGCGGCGTCGACGTAGATACGACGCAGGAATTGCGCGTCACTCGATGGCGCATTCGGCTTCTGATCGTTAGCGGCCAGGATGGCACCGACCATGCGGTCGATATCGGCGGCGGCAGAAGCGATAATTGCGGGACTGAAACTGGCATCACGATTCTTAGTGAGGCAGCTCTTTGCGAATTCGATATCCTCCGGGACGAGCAGGCTCGCAGCAAAATGGTAGGTCCGGCCATCTTTCGTCTGCATGGTGATGAAGTCGCCAGATAGCCCGCAGAACAGCGCGTCGATCTTGCGTCCCTCGGTGTCCGTCCATGTGTGCCAAATCTGGGTTTTATCGGCCACGGCTTGCACTGGCTTGGCGACGGGTACGGCGACCTTGATCGTGGGGCCGTCATCCTTCTTGCCGGCTTTTTTAGCGGGTGCGGCCGCGAGTCCGCCCAATGGACATAGGGCCAGAAGTAAAACCGAAAGGACCAATCGATAGGGGTAAGACTTCATGGGGCTCTTCAGGTTCTATTAATGATTAAACCCCAGTGAACGGCGAGAGGTTTCACCCATATGACCCCAACCTTAATCCACCAGGACCCTTAAGGCCGACGATACCATGCTGCGTAAGGCGAAGCGTGGAAAAACCCAAGCAATTGCTCAGCTACCTTCACCCGGCCACTTGGCCCGGGATGGGTGCCATCCGGGGCGAAATCTTCCGCTTTCCAGACCAGTCCGTCCGTCTTCCGACCACGGATACCGTCCGCCCACAGATACGGGCCCCAGAGCAGCACGGAGTCGGCCTTGGTAGCCCTTGGCTCTAATTGGTTTAAAATAGCCCAGCGAACCGCAAAGGCCCCTTCATAGGCATGCGGCTCGGGATTCAGCCCAGTGGTGGCAAAGCCAGCATAAATGCGACTGGATAGATAAATGACCCGAAGGTTCGCGTATCGCTTCCGGGCGATTGCGATATCCTGCTCCAAGTAGCCCGCCAACCGACGTGCTTCCATCGGAAACTCTTCCCGCGGACCCGGGAAGGCCTGCTTTAACCAGATAGCCTGGACTTGCTTGGGGGCAACCCCTGCAGCCGCGAGCCGCTGATCGATATTCTTCCAAAAAGGGGCGGCTTCATTCGCAATCCGATCCGCCGACTGGCCACCCTGAGCGCCGTCGACCACCACCACCGCATCCGCTTTACGCTTATCGACCTTCGCCAATTCAATGAAACCACTGAACTCCATTGTGGTATTGGACATGCCAATGGAAAGAAGGACGACCTTCCCGCCCGGGTTCGGCTTACCCTGCGCATCGAGCGGAGTGATTTTTGCGAGAGCAGCACGCGCCATCGTGTCCAAAGCCGGCGGTGGCAGATTCTGACCTGCGCCGTACAAACCACCCTCTTGCCCTTTATAACTCACCGTAAGCTCTGGAAGCGGAGTGAAGCCGGTTTCCGCTTTGACTTGGCGAGCCGTTACCTGACCGGCCGGATTTTGGCCACCCTGAGCCACTCGCAGGGCCTTGGCTTTCTCCAGGTAAGCCCGATCCTCCACACTCACCTCCACTCCTTGCTGGACTTTCTGATAAATGGCTCGGGCCTTGCCCCAATCAATAACATCGGCGGCGGTTAAAGGCGAAATCGACAAGGCCGTCACCCCGGCCGTGCAAACCAGCCATAACACGCAACGATTCACGCGGGGCGACTGTCATCACGGAGAACATCCGTGAAGAAGACCAAGGAGATCACAATGCCGGTCAAAACATCGCTCCAGCTTCCGACGAAAGAGGAAATCCCCGGCTCGACCGTGGGACTGGTCAGGAGCTGCAAGGAAAAGACTGCCGTGACGACCGTGAACATCCATGCCGCCCATCGCTGATAAAAAAAGACCCCGATGGAACTGACGAAAAAGAGAAACAGCCCAAGCCCCCAGAACAACAAAGCGAAAATATCGCCTAATCCGAACTGGCCACCACTCGACTTATGCCATTCGACCAAGACGTCAGGCAGCAGCTTATCCTGAAGAAATGCCAGTGAGATCGAGAGGACGACCGAGGCCCAGAGGGCCAGCAGGGCGACACGCAGAACGAGACGTAACTGGGATTTATCCATAGACGCATCATCCCTGCTGACGACTTACCTGCAACGCCAAACCCTACTCCACGATAAGGACGCCGCGCATGATCTGCGCATGACCGGGGAAGGAACAGAAATAGGGATAGATGCCGGGCTCCTTCGGTGCGTTGAAATAAACCGTAGCTTTCTTACCCGGGTCGAGCATGCGCGAGTAGCAAAGTACCTCGGGCGCCTCGGGGACATAATGTCGGGCATAGCCGTCAGGCATAGCCACCATCTTGGCTGAAAGCTCGCCGACACGCTCTGCCGACCCAGGCGAAACGAGTACGAAGTTATGCGGCATGACGTCGGGGTTTTCAATAGTTAGCGCGATGCCTTCGCCAGCCTTAGCCTTTAACTCCTTCTGGACGTATTGTAGGCCCGACGCAGCCTGTAACGTGATCTCCCGCACGGGACCACGACACATTTCAATCTCCCACTTGACCGGATTGACCTTACCCGTCGACACGGGAACGGCGTGCCCATGTGCCATGGTCTTAGGTATCGCGACATAACCCGGGAAATCCGTAAACGGTTTATCCAAATGATGGGCTGTCAAAAACACATCCTGCGCGCGGGCCGCCGTCACGCCAACATGCAGGTGAATCTGATTGGCGGACACGAGTTGCGGAATCTCGAGAAATAGTCCCGTGCCGCCTTTCAGGACGTGGGCGCTGCGAATCACCAATGGGTCGTGCCCGACGGCTTCTGGATAACGGACCGAGTATTCTGGCGAACCATAAGCCGGAGCATAAAGATAGTTCCAACACTGGGCGAAATGCGAGGCGGCCTGACTGGCGAACTGTGATTCGATTGGCTTATCAAATTTCAATAAGACGCCGTTATCTCGAGCCTCATGGCCGATGAGCGTCGGGAAGTCCCCGCCAGCATGACGCAGACGATGAATCGCACCGTCTTCGGGCGTATAGCTACCCCAGCCAATCATGCCAGATCG
>CAIRLQ010000276.1 GCA_903879465.1 uncultured Opitutia bacterium
TCGCCGAAGAAGCCTTGGCGGGCGAGGTTGAGCACGAAGAGTTCTTCGTCGCCGTAGCAGCAGTTCTCGATGATTGAACAATGGCGCTGGGTCTTCTCAGCCATGTCCACAAGCTGCCAACACTGGTCGACGGTGACAGCGGGGGAGACTTCGATGAAGGCGTGCTTGCCCTTGTCCATGACTTGGAGGGCCATCGGCACGTGCCATTCCCAGGGAGTGGCGATGAAGACGACGTCAATATCATCGCGCTCCAGCATCTTCTCCCATGCATTCTCGTCGCCGAAATAGGTCGCCGGCTCCTTGCCGGTGATCTTCTTGACGTTGGCGGCGGCGCTCTTGGTGCGCACTTCGACGGTGTCGCAGACGGCGACAACTTCCGCGAAAGGGATGTTGGCCGCCGAGTTCACGTGGGAGCGGCCGCGGTTGAGGCCGATGACGGCGACACGGACCTTCTCGATGGGCTTGGTAGTCAGGTCCCAGACAGGCTTGTTGCCGGCCGGACGAAGGCGGGTGGCCGAGATGTCATGCGCGTCGAGGAGCTTAAGGTCACGGGGGTCTGGCTTGGCTTCGGCAGACGGGACAGCGCTAAGGCCGAGTCCGAGGCCGGCGAGGGCGCCGTATTTAAGGAAGTCGCGACGATTGGGGCTTTCGGGGAGGTCCATGGTGGCAGAGCAAGAGGGTTAGGGGCTGGGGTGGAATATAAGTCAGGAGACGATGGGGAGGGGCTTGAGGGTCTTCCAGCCGCCGCGGGTGAAGTCAGGATAGGCGACAGGGATGCTGCCATCGCGGACGGAGCGATCCGAGAGGTCGATTAAGGCGGACCATGACGCGGCATCATAGACGGTGAGGTCGGGTGTGAAGCCTTGGCGGACGCAGTCGAGGAAGCGATAGTTCATGACGTGGTCCATGCCGCCGTGGCCACCGACCTTCTTGGCGTCGGCCATGAGCTTCTTCAGTAACGGGTGCATATTAGCAGCCATGAACTTTTTCAGCTTTTCGCCTTCGTAGGTCCAAGCATGACTGTTTCGCTTTTCCTTTGGATCGAGTAGCGGGCTGGCATTGTCGGCGTCGATCGCCAGGCGGCTCGGGTATCCGGCGAAGGTAGCGAGGGAGCCGCTGAGCAGGTTGCCGCGCGTGTACGGACGCGGGCTGGTGTTATCGTGCTGGACGACAATCGTGCGGCCAAGCTCGGTCTTGATAATCGAGGTGTTCATGTCGCCGCAGACGAATTTCTGGTCCTTGGAGCAATCGCGATCGGGCTTCACGCGTTCGCGCAGCTGGGAGAGCCCGAACTCAGGAGAGGAGACCGAGACAGCGTATTTGAAGGCGTCGCCGCGACCGATGCCCATGTATTGGGAAATCGTGCCGAGCCCATGGGTCGGGTAGACGTTGCCCTGGAGTAACGTGGAGTAGTTGCGCCGCCATTCGCGCTGTGCGTCCAAGAAGGTGTGGCCCTTGGGGCCTGTACCGCTAAGGCGCTGGTCGTGGATGTAGCCGCATTCGCCGTGCTTGAGGTCGCCGAAGAAGCCTTGGCGGGCTAGGTTGAGTACGAAGAGTTCTTCCTCGCCGTAGCAGCA
>CAIRLQ010000277.1 GCA_903879465.1 uncultured Opitutia bacterium
GGGCAGTGGGCCGGCTGACAAGAGCGAATGAGAGGCCCGGAGGCTCAGAGGCTTGGTTGATCAGAGAGAGGCACATGAGCTGGCCAGTTGACAAGTTGACACGTGGGCATGGGAGGTAAAGCGCTTGCGCGAGGGGACACGTGGGCAAGGTGACATGGGGGCAAGGGGAACACATGAGAGGCTCGGAGGCTCAGAGGCTTGGTTGATCAGATCGCGGCAAAGCCGCGAGGGGGCAGGCACATCATCGCTACGCGAGATGAAGCCAGACCCCATTGCGCAGTGGATGACCGGGCCGGTCATCCCTACCTCGAGGCAACGGGCCGTCGCGTCGACCTGGTAGGGGCGTGCGGCCCGCACGCCCGAGGACATTCGGGGCGGATGACCGGGCCGGTCATCCCTACCTCGAGGCAGAGGGGGAAGTGGGGATTATTCGCGGCCTTCGAGTTTTTCTTCGCGAGGGAGATCTCTAACCCTCCAGGAAGGCATGTAGAAACGGATGAAGCGTTTGGGGCGAAAGCCTTCGAGCATCATATCGCACTTCACTTTTAACTGATAACCAGAACTACCGTATTCGAGGGGGATTTTCTTGAGCTCCATGATACCAACGCCCCTGCGATCATTGACTGGGTCGTAGGTCATGAGGGTTTCGCGGGCCACGGCGAGACCGCCCTTGGGCAAGGCACCCGGTAGAGGCTCCCTCCCGGGGACGACCGGCGCAGGGATGGTGATTTCATCGAACAGCTTCGGGTCGAGGCCGGCGAAGAAAGTCATCGTCACGGTCTCATTGGCGTCGTCGACCGAGTCGATCCAGCCAGGCAAGCCGTGTTCGCGGACATAGAGGCGATGACGTTCGAGCTGACGGGTCGTGGCGATTTGGCGGCTGGCATCATCGAGCCAGAGGTCGGTGATGCGACCGGGGCTGTAGAGCGTGACCCAGGTGAGATTCATCAGAAACTGCTGTCCCGGCTGGAGGGCTTTGAGGTCGAGGATGGTATTCCCCTGATAGACCGCCGTGCTGGTGAGCAGGTCGAAGAACTGAGGCTTGCCAACGGAGGCACCCCCTTGCTGCAGGGTCGCGGTCAGCACCATTTTCTCGAGGTTCACCTCATCAATCTTCCAAGACTGCTTGAGTCGCTGTTGATGGGAGAAGTCGTCCTCGAGTTGGAAGCAGCGGCGGAAATCGCCTTCGGGGCTGCGGCGATTAAAGGGGCCGGGCGGAGGGGCTTCGTTGTCATTGGCGGCGCGCAGGTAGAACAGCCCGTGCAGGTGCGTGCCTTGGGGAATGTCCGGCAGGGCAGCCGGGGCACCGCGGTAGAAGATGCTTCCGTAGGGCAGCATGATACCGCTGATGCAGAGATCCCAGACGCCGCGATCTTGGCTATCGTTGCGATCGACCCGCAAGTGGAAGCGGCGCTCAAGGTGATCGACCTGAACCAATTCACCCGAGACCGCGTGGGCCGAGCCTTCGGGCGGGAAGGCACCATCGACCAACATGAACCATTTCTTTGGCGAGGGTGCCTTTTTCTTTGGCGAGGGTGCCTTGACGAACCCTGCGGCATCGGTGCGGTAGGCCGGCGTATCCGCGGCGGAGGCGGCACCGACGGACACAAGAAGGCAGAGAGCGGCGAACAAAGGACGCATAAAACGGACAGGCGGGCGGACGAATCAGGCGATGATCTGAGAGATCGGGCGGAGGCTGTCGGAGAATTCCTTCACCGGGACATCCACGCGATTCAGCATCGTCAGCAGCAGATTGCTCAGGTGTGCATCGCTATCGACCGGGCGGGAACAGATGCGGTAATGGGCGTTGGCGTCGGCGACGTTGTAATTGCCGATTTTGGGCAGGTTGAAGTCGACGTGTTGGCCGTGGTTATAGCCTAGGGCGCGGCCGCCGGCGAGGATCGTGGGGAGATTGGCGTTACCATGGCTGTGGCCGTAGGCCATGCCACTCCCCCAGAGCACCTGCGTCGAATCGAGCAAGGACTGCCCGTTCTCGTTGTGCATCTTCAGTTGATCGAGGAAGTAGCCCAGCTGCTCGATGAGGAAAGTATCGGTCTGGGTGAGGCGGCGGAGCTGCTCTGGATCGCCGTTGTGGTGCGAGAGCCCGTGACGGGTCTGCGAGATACCGATGTCAGGAATAGCGCTGCCGTGGCTCTCGCTGCAGATCATGCAGGAGATCACGCGGGTCGAATCCGTGCGGAGCGCCATCACCATCAGGTCATAGAACAGACGGTGGTAATCGGCGACCACGCTCATATCAAGCTTACGGCTGAGATGGGAGGCATCGTCCGGAGAAAGTTTCGGCTTCGGGATGTTGAGCCATTCATCGGCGCGGCGGGTGCGTTCTTCGACTTGCCGGACCGCCGTCA
>CAIRLQ010000278.1 GCA_903879465.1 uncultured Opitutia bacterium
CACCTATCCGCTTTAATGCTCCGGTGGTGGACTGGCAGACACGCTGGATTCAGGTTCCAGTGCCCCTAAAGCGTAAGGGTTCAAGTCCCTTCCTGAGCACCAAAAGAAAGACACGACCCCGGCGACCCCGGGGTCGTCCGTTGCGAATCGCCCGAAAGGTGTATCCATTTAACAGTTACACACCCCACACCCCCGCTCCCAGCCTAAGCCCCACCCCTCATCATTAGTGACTTTCCCCCACCATTTGGATGATTGTGCCCTGAGGGAGACCGCCTCATGCTGAATCCCGCTTCCCGATGGCGGACTTATCGACATTACCCGACGTACTACCCTGGCCTTTTCTGGTCTGCAGTCGCAAAGGAGAGGTCATCTTCGCCAATCCGCTCATCGAGCGTGCGGCCGGACGCAAAGTCGAGCCAGGGGTCTCAATTGACCAGATCTTCCTGGAGCTGGAAAACGGCCTACCTGTCTCCTCACTCCTCCACTCCGCCGCCCGCTGGTCCGCCTGGAGCGGCATGCTCGAACTCCGCAATAACCGCCCAGGCGAACCAATCCGCGCCTCGAAGATCATCCTCCAGCCCGACCCAAAGATCGACCGCCAAGTCTGGGTGATCTTCGCCGACGACCCGCTCGTCAACGGCGCCCCCCTACTCACGCCGCGCTCAGGCATGAGCCTCGCCCGTACACTGATCGAGAACTCGCCCGACTTCATCATCCTCCGCGACCTGCAAGGCCGGATTCTTCACACGAGCCGTAGTTTGGATGAGCTGCTCGCCTTGCCTTATCGGGGCTATGTCGCCGACCTAACGCTCGCCGATATCCTCTCAGGCCGGACGGCCGAACAGTTCAAACAGTTCGACGAGGAAGTGATCCGTACCGGCCAACGCGTGCTCCATGCGGTGATGCACTTCGAGACGCAGGACGGTCGGTCGCGCCTCGTACGCGTGGTGCACGAACGCATCAAAGGAGGCAACGGCCTGCCGAATGGCTTGCTCACCTTTGCCGTCAATATCACGGAATCCGTCGACGAACATAATCGCCTGCGCATCGCCCTGGAAAAAGCGGAGGAAGTCGCCGCCGCGAAGTGGCAGTTCGTAGCCAACGTCACCCACGAGATCCGTAATCCGATCAACGCCATCCAAGGCCTCTGCGAAACCAATCTCGAGGGAGCCTCCGCGCCCTTTCCGGAAATCCTCCGTAAGATCCAGTCCTGCGCCGCCGAGTTGGAGGACACCGTGCGCGACGTGCTCGACTTTTCTCGCCTGGACCGCGGCAACATCACCGTCGAAAGCATCCCCTTTAACCCAGTACGCGCCCTCGAAGAGGTCACGGCGCAGTTCCAGCACCAGGCCGGCCGCAAAGGCGTCGAACTCGCTGCCCTCTGCCGGGCCGACTCGCCGCAATCCGTCCTCGGCGATCCGATCAAGTTCCGCCGCATCATCGCCAATCTCGTCGGTAACGCAGTGAAGTTCACCGAAAGCGGCCACGTCCACGCGCTGCTAGAATTCGAAGAACGTAACGGCCGCCTCCGTGCCCAACTCACCGTGCGCGACTCGGGCATCGGCATCCCCGCGGACCGTCTGGAAAGTATCTTCGAACCCTTCACTCAAGCGGATGCGACGACGACGCGCCGCTTCGGCGGCACAGGCCTCGGCCTGACGATCGTCCGCAGCCTGACCCAGGCAATGGATGGCTACATGAAGGTGACGAGCGAAGTCGGTTCCGGCAGCATCTTCACCGCGACGGTGATGGTTGAGCCTAATCCGAATTACGTCGCGCCGGCCAAACCAGACCTCCACGCCCAGCGCCTGCTCTTGGTGGCCGGCGACCCGGCTATCCGGGAGTGGTTCGCCGACTGTCTCACGCGCTGGGGTGCGGAATGCGTCCAGTGCGAATCTTACGACGAGGCCGATATTGCTTGGCGCCGCGCCGCCGACACCGACCAGCCCTTCGCCCGCGCCGTCATCGATCTCCCGGAAGATGTCAGCCCGCGCCTGCCTGCCATCCCGCGCGAACAAAGCCTGTTGATCACTTCCTCCGACCTCGCTTTCCGGAGCCAAGCCCAGCTATTCCGCCCGGTAACCCTCACCGCTCTGTGGGCACGCTTCACCACCGAGATTTCTCCCGAAGGGGAGAGCACCCCTTCACCCGGCCGACCCCACACCACACGGCGACTAAGCATCCTGCTCGCCGAAGACAATGAAGTGAACCGAGAAGTCGCCAGCGCCCGCCTCCGCCGTGCCGGCCACGAGGTCAGCGCGACGGTCGATGGCGCCGCCGCCCTCGAACTCTGGCGCGCCAAGGAATTCGACGTGGGTATCCTCGATATCCAGATGCCGATTATCGACGGACTTGGGGTCGCCACGGCGATTCGCGCCGAGGAGAAAACCAGCGGGCGTCGCCGCATCGCCCTGCTTGCCCTCACAGCGATGACCCAGGAACTCGACCGAGCACGCTGCGAGGCCGCCGGCTTCGATGCCTACCTGGCTAAACCGGTCCGCGGGGCCGAACTCCTCGAGAAACTCACCCTACTTTCGGCCAATCAAGATAACGCTGGTGAGCCTACTCGCAGCGACGAATTCGCCGCCCAGCTGGCCGCCGCCGAAGCCGAGGAAGCGGAAGACCTCCGCTGCGCGGCCCGCGCCTTCCTCCGACACGCCGACCAGATTATCCACCGGCTCACCGAAGCCCGGGACGGCACCTCGCCGGATACCCTGAGCCGGGAAGCCCATGGTACCAAGGGGATGCTGTCGCTCATGGCCTGCGGCGGGCTCGCCCGACTTGCCAATACGGTCGAACGCCAGCCCGCCGACCCCGGTAGCCGGGCACGCACCGATGAGCTTATCGACGGCTTGCGGAAACTCCGGGAATCGCTACTCTCCCGGGTAGACCTGAGCCCCGATGGCCAAGACGAAAATCAAACCCGAAATCAAGACTGAGACCCTGGTCTCGGCGGCTCCGAAGTGGAACGTCATCGTGCTCAATGATCCGATTAATTATCAGGGTTATGTCGTCGTCGCTTTCATGAGTGTGCTCCGCATTAACTCCACTGAGGCCAAGAAACTCATGCGCGCCATCCATGTGGACGGACGGGCCACGGTCTGGACCGGCGACCGCGAACGCGCCGAGATGCTCGCCCTCGAACTACAGCAGTGGCACCTCAATGCCCTGCTTGAAAAAGATGGCTGAACTTCGCCTCAGTATGACCGCGGAAGCGCGCACAGTGCTG
>CAIRLQ010000279.1 GCA_903879465.1 uncultured Opitutia bacterium
CCGACGAGTTCCGGGAACATGTCCGGAATCAGGTCCTCGCGACCAAAGGTGAACGCCGCGGCGACCGCATGGATTTTCCCAGACGTTGCGAGAGTGAACGTGCCACCCGAAAACGCTGCGGCGGCCGCGGGCACCCCCGCCTGTTGGAGGGCTTCCCGGGTGGAGCCACCCGCTCGCACCGAGGCTAAGGCGCGCCGCACGGCGGTACTGTCAGCCCCCGCTTCTTCCATCGCACGCAGGTAGAGGTCGAAATGCGCGATCCGTCCCCCGCGCGGGTCGACATCGGATTCTTCGCCGCAGACGATTTCATTGATGAGGTAACGGACCTCCGCATCGCCGACCGGCACCCAAGGGACGTCGACACAGGTGAGCTCGCGCTGCAGGCGCTTGAGCAGCGACATGAAATCCCAGACCGCAAACGCGTGCGAGGCCATGAAGCGCTGGACGTCCGCCAAGGAATCCATGCGGGCGTAGAGCGGATGGACCAAGAGCCGCTGGCGGGCGGGAGCGATACGGGCACGAACGGCGTCGAAGCGGGACATGTCCACGCATCAAGCGGGTTTTCCCAGCGAAAGCAACCGCCCGACCCTTCTTTCCTTGGGCCTACTTCGCCAGGGCCACACCGAGGGCTGCACCCAGCTTAAGCTGCCCGGCGGTGTCGAAATGGACATGGTCAGCGACGACGCTGAAGCCGTCCGTCTTCACCATACGCAGGCCCGGAACGGCGTCGGCGTGGCCTGACGACCCATCAGCCTCCGCCATGCGGCGACGCAAGAGGTCGCGCGCAACGAAGCGCGGGACGTCTCCGGCGGCCGGCAGGACCTGTGCGTAAGCAAAGGGCACATCGGACTTTAGTTTAAGCTCACCAATCAAACGCTGCCGGAGCAACGCGAGAGTCGCCGGATAACGCTGAGCGGAGACCTCATGCTTGGCATCCGCCTCTCCCTGCACCCACGCGATGCCCTTAACTAGGGGCTCCTTGCCGTCCGCCCGTAAGGCCGCGAAGGCCGCCGTATTCATCTTCTGCCAGGCGAGATAATGCAGGCCGACATTCGGATCAGTTGCGTCTTTACCTGGGTAGAAAGTCGCGCGCTTGGGGCCAGCCTCCGGGCCTTCCCATTTCGCGTTATTCCAACCCGCATCGAGGGGCTGACCACTGAGGTGATGCTTGATCAGATAGATATCACCCTGCACGCCGGCCGAGCGGAGGCCACGCACGAAGCCGACTTCCGGACCGAAATCCGTCGGTCGGGTCGAGAGCTTGGTCTTGCCCACCTGCAAAGGTTCGAAGGCCTTGCCGTTCCAGAAGAACACGCCCGGCACCACCGCCAAATCCGCCGCCGACAGCTCAGCAATCTTGCCGAGGCCTTGCATGTTGGATTGACCGCCCAGGAGATAGACGGTGACGGGAGCCCGCTCGGCGGCACCGAGGCTCATCAGGGCCAGCAAAAGGCAAAGAAATGGGCGCATGGCCCCAAGTAAGAGGACAAAAGGCCATGGAGCAAAACGAAACTACCCCGACTGCTCGCTGCCAGCCGTCCGCACCCTAGCCCAGTTTATTTGCCGTCGGCCTTCGTGGCCTTCTTCTTTTTCTTATCTTCCTTATTCGCGCTCCGGCCGGAGCCATCACCCTTATCGAGGATGCCGCCCGTAGGATTGAGCTGCGCCAAGGCCGCCGCCAGGCGCGTCCGGGCCGCCACGGCCTCGGGCACCTTGCTGTCTGCAGACACCAAGGTTTCGCTGAACGGCGCGTTCTTCATATCGTAGAGTTCGCCCGCTTGGTTCAGTTTCCAGCCCGCTTCCCGGACATACCAATTCGGTCCTAATTGATTGTAGACCCACGGACGCAGGACCGTGGTTTCACCCTTCATGTAAGGCACGAGGCTCTTGCCATCAATCACACGGTCGGTCGGGACGGGCACACCGGCGACTTCCGCGAACGTCGGCAAGAGGTCACTCGCATCCGCCACATTCGAATTCACCTTACCAGCCGAGGCGACCCCGCGCCAGTTAATGAAGAAAGGCACGAGACCGCCGCCTTCTTTCATGGAGCCCTTCTCCCCTTCCAGACGCTTCCCGCCAATCGTCGCGCGGTCTGATTGCGCCTTGGCCGTACCGTTATCGCCCATGAAAACAATCAAGGTATTGTCGCGTAGCTTCAGGCGATCGAGCTCGGCGAGCA
>CAIRLQ010000280.1 GCA_903879465.1 uncultured Opitutia bacterium
CCGTGGTGTCGATGAAGAGCGAGATGACGCGCGTACTGTCGGTCTCCAGCGCGAGCTTCATGACGTCAAACGTTTGCTCCGTGCGGCGGACAAACTCCTTGGCATCGGTGATCTCATCGGGCGCCTTTGCGGAGATGGCGGGCTTTGGCTTATATTCCCACTCCTCTGCGCTGTGCAGACGCTGCTCCAGTTCCCGCACCGCGGTATAGTACTGATCGAGCCGGTTCTGGTCATTTTTAGAAAGCGACCGCCCGAAGCGCTTCGACTCATCGCTGACAAAGTCCATCAGGCTACGGCCGCGCTGCAGTGCGGCGACATTGGCCGCGACCTCCTTGTTGTTGCCTTGGATGAATAGGCGTTCAAAAAGCTTCTTCGGACTCTGCTCTGAGGGAATGGGCGAGCCGTTGCGCGTGAAGCTCATCGTGGCGTTTTCATTGGTCACCGCGAGCACCAGGGAGGGATGCCGAGTCTTGTTCCCAATCTCCTCCGCTGCGAATTGGTCCAGCGAGATGCCGTTGCGAAAGCCGCCCCGCGCCGGATGTGGCGTCCCCGTGAGGAAGCATTTCTGCGCCGTGTGCCCGCCATCAACGCCGGGGTAGCTTACTCCCGAAAAGACCGTGATCTGGTCGCGGTGCGCCTTTAACCGTTCCAGATAGGCGCTGGGTGCGTAATCACGACCAGCGGTTTCCGGAAAGAAGAACTGCGGAATAATCCCCATGTTGGTCTGGATGCAGACCATGCGGCGGGGGATGGCTGCAGCGGCCTGCGCGCCGAAAACCGGCTGCATGGCTTCAAGAAACGGGAGGGCGAGCGTGACACCGGCTCCGCGCAAGAAGGCGCGGCGACTGAGGGGGATGCTGGGGATGTGCATGGCGAAAGTTTTGGGGAGGGGGGTTACTGTTTGGTGGCGGTTTCGATGACCTTGACGTCCTTCTTCTTCAACCCTTCCGCGAGTGCCTCGCGGCTGGTCTGGGAGGGGTCGATGAAGGCGGTGAGTTTGCCGTCGTGAAAATTCGCGGTGGCGCGTTCGACGCCTTTCAGCGTCACCACCGCATTGTAGGCTCCGTAAGAGCAGCCGAGGCAGTCGAGTCCCTCGATGTTGAAGTCGATGCGCTTTAATTCGGTTTCCGGCAGGGCGCCCGGTTGAAGGAGTGAGAAGGTGTAGTGGGTCGACTTGCGGATTTGGGTGTCGATCAGTAGTAGGATTTGCTCCGGCTTAACCTTTTTAAAGCCCTTCGCCTCGTCGTCGTACTTGAACGTGGCTCGTGCAGTATCGTAATCCACACTGACTAGGCTGCAGTTCTCAAGCTCCTTTGCGGCGTTGACGAACACCGCCTTTCGATCGGGTTGGAAAAGGCCGCGTACAGAATATTGTACGGATTTTTCGGCGGCAGCTGCCGTGAGCGAGAGAATGAATAGGAAGGCCAGCGGCTTCATCGGGTTTGGAATAGGGGGCTTTGAATAATCTCGTGAATCAGGGTGCGTACGCCGGCGTTGGGGCCGGATTTATCCAGAATGGATTGAAGCGCGGGGCGGTCAGTGAAGTTGACTTCACGGCCAGTGCTGTAAACGAGGAGATTACGAGCAAGGCTGCTCAGGAGCACTTCCGGCTTCGATGCCAGGAGGCGCTGCATGTCGCGAATATTGGAGAAGGTTTGGCCGTTGGTCGTCTCGCCCGTCGGATCCACCTTGGGCCCGAGCTTGAAACTGATGCCGATAAACGGATCGATGCTCCCGCGCGGAGCAGGGTCTCCATTGGAGTCCGTGACGAGGCGGTAGCGGTCGCGCTGGCCGCCGATGACGTCGAAGGATTCCAGGGCGAAGCCGGGCGGATCAATCTTGGCGTGGCAGCTTGCGCAGGTGGCGTTGTTGCGATGTTGAGCGAGCTGTTCGCGGATCGTCGTGGTTCCGCGCACGTCCGGCTCGACGGCGGGCACGTTGCTGGGCGGAGGCTCCGGCGGCTGGCCGAGGAGGCGATCGAGAACGAAAGCCCCTCGAACGACGGGCGAGGTGGTCGTTCCGTTCGCCGTGACCTTCAGGATAGCGGCCTGCGTGAGGAAGCCGCCCCGCGGACTTTCTGGCGGCAGGTCCACCCGGCGAATCTTCGGCCCGATGACCCCCTCGATGCCGTAATGCGTGGCGAGTTTCTGATTCACCATCGCAAAGCGCGATTGCACCAGGTGCGTGGCGTCGAGGTTCTGCTCAATCATTTCGCGGAAGTAGGCGCGGGTCTCCGCGACCATGCTGTCTTGTAAATACGGGCTGAACTCTGGGTAGAGCTTCTTGTCAGGATCATTCGCGGCGATGAGGCGGAGCTTGAGCCACTGCCCGAGGAAGTCCTCCACGAAGCGTTGTGATCGTGCATCGCGCAGGAGGCGCTCGGTTTGAGCGCGCAGGATGGTGGGGTCTTCGAGGTGTGCGGAAGTGAGCTCTTGGTCTGGTGCGGAGTTCCAGAGAAAGTAACTCAGCCTGCATGCGAGTGCATTGCGCGCCAGCTTGGGCTCAGGCTCCACATGGTAAAGGAAGGCGGGGGAGCACAGTGCGGTGCGGTAAGCCTCGCGCATGGCGGTTTCAAAACACTCCCCGGCTTTGATTCGCGTATCAACAATCTTGAGGTAGGCATTGAGCGATTCCTCGTCGACAGATTTGCGAAAGGCCTTTGGCAAAAAGTCCGACAGCAACCGTCGCGCGTCGGCCATGGGGTTGGCGCTGCGGACTGTCCAGATACCTAGTACCGGTTCTGGCTGATTCTTGCCGAGACGTAGCCAGGTTTTTTCCCAGTTCCGACGTGCCGGCGGACGGATGTCCGGTTGGGCCTTCGGAACGAACTCCTCGATGGGCAAGGCACCGAAGAGAAGTTGGTGTGCACGTGGCGGCCAGACGTCGTGCAGGGGGCCCTCGACTTCCATCCAGTCCACGGCGATTCCTGGTCCAGTGAAGCCCATCGCGCGATCCTTGCGGCTATAGTTGGCTACCGGCGCCAGCGAGGCGACGTCAAAGCCCAGCAGCTCGTTGTGATTGAGCCACACTTCGAGTTCGTGTTCGGTTGGCTTGAGCGAAGGCGCATCGAAGTAGCCCAGGGTGTAATTCGGATGCTGGCCGCCGCGCCCATCGGAGGTCAGCTGCACCACCGCGAGGCGTGCCGCCTCCGTGCCGCGTGAGGGAAGCACCTGCCCTTTGTTCCACTGATAGGACCACAGGGATGTGCGCACGCGGTAGCGGCCGGGATAGATGGTGGTATGGCCGCGGAAGTAGTAGTTCACCGACTCATCCTCCCGTCGGAATATCCCAATCGAACTGTCTGTGTCAAAACTGCCGATGCGTTCGTGTGAGGCTTGGTCCAGATGCCTGTGGGCGCTTGCGGGCGGGTAAAAGGGGTCGGCCTTGAGATCCCGCAGCATGATGACATCGCCCTGCATGGAGAGATAGGAGGCGGACCCGCCGCGATCGAGCAGGGACAGGCGTACTTTCTGCGACGCGGGTGCTTTCGGCCGGGTGGCGATGGCCAGATCTAGTGCGTGGTCTGCCGCCTCCACATACTTCGCGATATTGACGTGCGAGACCTCCAGGGCGTCGCTGTTTTTGTCGAAGCCATGCGCTGTTCCATCCGCAGGTAGCAAGGTCTGCAGGGCGAGGCCGGGCATGCCGAACAAATCCCGTACGGTGTTCTCGTACTCTCCTCGCGTCATGCGGCGCATGCCCGTGGATCCTTTCTCTTTCAAGCGCACGCGTTCGGCCTCTATGAGCGCCTTGGTAAGTCCAGCGGTCACCGCCGTTGCCGCGGTTGCCTCCGGACGTTTCTCCTTCTTCGGTGGCATCTCGCCAGACGCGATGCGGTCATGGACCTTCACCCAGCGGGCGAAGCTTTCTGGGTTGGCGTAGTCCGGCTTCAACGCTGCGAGATCCAGATTGCCTTTCTGGGTGTCTGCATCGTGGCACTTCACGCAGTGCTGCTCAAGAAATGCCGGTATGTCCGCACGCGCGGTCAGGGAGAAAAAGAGCGCCAGGGGGAGGAGGGCGATAGGGCGCAGCTTCATGGGTGGATTCCTTCGGGGAGGGTATATTTTTAAATATCAGGATGACGCCTTTCAACTTATATCCTAGCTCGTGCTCGGTAAACAGCGGCTGGTCGTGCATGGAGTCGCTTGGACCTTAATCTCAGTAAATGGGAGAGTTCAGGCTTAGTTAGAGTTAGGGTACGGCCTGACCCGTTAGCTGAGGGCTTTATCGAGCGAGCGTCTTAATCTGTAGGCGGCGGTATTCCATCTGGCCGCGGTCGCCCTCGAGTCCGATCGGGCCGGTCTCGGGGACTTTGAGTGCATCCTCGATGACCTCGCCATTGCATTCAGCATGGGCGATGCCGGCTTTCACGGTGACGATGAGTTCGTTCCAGTCCTGAGCCTTATACTTCTTGAGATCTTTATAGGGGCCGGCGACGAGATAATCGCGGCATTGCAGCTGCGGTTTACGCAGGTAGACGCCGCTGTCGGCGTTGGGCGTGGCGCGGAATTCCAGCTTAAGGACGAAGTCTTCCGGGAAGTCGCGGAGGGTGTCCAATTCCTGGATGCGGCGTCCTTCGGCGGGCGTCGTCACGACGAGACGGCCGTTGATCGCGCGGTAGCGTCCGTCGGAGCTCTCGGTCTTTCCGTCGAAGCTCTCCGCCTGCTTTACTTCGACGAAGAGCGGGGCGTTGGGCTTAGGGGCTTTCGGAGCCTTGCGGGGTGGGGTGGGGCGGAAGCCCCAGCCGGTGAGGTCCTTGCCGTTGAAGAGGCTCACGAAGCCCGCGTCGGGCTTGAAATCCTCGACCTGAGTGTCGAGGTATCCCAGCGTCGCAAAGACGGGACGCAGTGCGGCGGCCCACTTGGCGTAACCAGCAGTGTTGAGGTGGAGTAGGTCGGGGAAGAGGGCAGGCAGGGCGTCGCCTTCGGGGTTCGCGAATAGCGCATAGGTATCGAGCACCGTGAACTGCGGGTCATTCTTCACCGTGGCATCGAAGAGAGCGTTGAGCGCGCCGATGGTTTCCTTCGGACGTTTCTTCGTGGCAGAGCTCGGGAAGATGCGGCAGACGATGACGGGCATCTTTGGGTCATGGGCTTTGAGCGCCGCGGCGATTTTTTGAAAATTACGTCCGGCGGCTTCGACAGGCACCTCGGTCTCGATGTCGTTCGTGCCCATCAGGAGCACGACGGCCTTTGGGTGGAGCGAGAGCACGTCTTCCTGTAGGCGGATGAGCATACCGCGGGTGGTGTCGCCGCCGATGCCACGATTCGCTAGCTTAAGGTCGTCGAACGATTTCTTAAAATCCACGCCCCAGCCCTGAGTGATGGAATCGCCAAAAAACACGATGGCACCCTGATCCTTGGCGACGTCCTTCGCCCACTGTGGACGGATCGAGTTCCAGCGCTTCACATAGCCATCGTAGCGGCGCAGTGCTCCTTCGCCTGGGAGTGAGCTTTCCGCCGTTACCGCTGGGAGGGCGTAGTATTCGGCGGGCTTCGGTTCAGCTGCGATTAAGCTGAAAGGAATGAGTAATAGGGCGAGTAGGCGTGACTTCATTAGATTACGGAGGACAGGCTATTTGACTGCTTTCTGCGTCGAGAGGTATTCGACCAAGTCCACCAAATCCTGCTGGGTCAGCGCTTGGTTGAGGCCGCTTGGCATCATCGAGGTCGTGAGTTTATTCCGTCGCTGGATGTCGGCGTTGCTGAATTTCTGCAAGGCGCCTCCGGGTAATGCCCGACTGATTTCTTGGGCGGTTTCGCTGCGGACGATGACCATGGCGGTGTTCTTGCTACGGAGGTTGAGCTCCGTGGTCTCGAAGCCCATCGAAATGCCGGCGTTGGGATTAATGATGGAGTCGAAGATGGCTTCCTTCGGTAGCTTGGCACCGATCCCGCTTAAGGCGGGGCCGAAGTCGACTCCGAGATTACCGATGCGGTGGCAAAGGACGCAGGAACTCGCTGGTCGTTCAAAAACGATTTTCCCTTGGGCAGCGTCACCCTTTAATTTGCTCAGTTCGGGGATCGGGAGCAGGCGGTTGCCGCCTAGGCTTCCCGGGGTCGGGAATTCACGGCTGATATCATTTCTCAGGGCGGCGTATTGGACCTGGGTCAGCGCTGAGGCGGCCACCCCGCGCAGTTCGGCGGGGAAGTGTCCTTCTTTGGCGAGCGTCAGGAGCTCGCTGGCGCCGGCTTGGGTCTTGGCGAGCGCGCGGATGGCTTCGCTCTTCCGTTCGGCCGTCGGCGCGTTGAGGACTTCGCCGCGCAGGATTTCCTTGGCTGTCGTTTGGCTAAGGTTGCCCAACATTGCGACGAGCGTACTGGCTTCGCCGGGCTTACCTTTGCGGATCAAGTCGCGGATTTTGTCGGAGGTACCCTTGTCCCGGAGTAAGATGTTGATCGCATCAAGGGCTTCTGGGGCGGAGCCTAAGGCGAAAGCCGTCTGAAGGAGTTCATCGGCATGCGTGCCGATGCCCACGGCGGCAATCAGGTCGACGAATGCAGGTTTACCCTGTGAGCGAGCGAGGGTTTCTTCGACGAGGGCTTTGAATTCCGGAGACTTCTGAGCTGCCGTGCGGGTAAGTCGTTGGAGTGACTCTGTTAGGACGGTGAGCGACGGATTGGCTTTGGCCAGTTGCAGCAAGGCGGCGTCCCGTTCGGCAGAATCAGGAATGAAATCGAACGAGCGCAGGTAGCGGAGCTGGCTGGGGTCGGCGAGGAGCAGCTGGGCGAGGAGCGGGGCGACTTTCGGGGTGCGCAGGCGCCAGACGATGTCGCGTCCGCCCGCGGTGTTCCAATTGCCCTTCACTTCGCTCATCCAGGCATCAAAGCATTTATCATCGTTGCCCGTGGCGCCGATGCCCAAGGCTTCGAGGTTCCAGCGATCTACGCCGTCATGCTGAGCCGCGAGTTTGGCCCAGATTTCCGTGCCATGGGAAGAGTGGTAGAGCGAGATGGCTAGCTGCCGGCGAACTTGCGGGTCGGCGTGGTGGATGAGGCTGTCGACCAAGCCTGGCTCATTCGCGAGCGGCGAGGTTTCGAGCTGATGGCCAGCGCCCCGCATCGCGGCAAGGCGGAGGGCAGCGACGATGAATTCGGGGTCCTTGTCGGTCAGCGCGGTGCGGAGGGCTGGGACGGCGGCGACAGGATGGCGGACCAAGATCGCCAGGGCACGGGCGCGCATTCGGGTATCACCTTTAGCGGCGAGGGCCTGCAGGGCGGGCAGGGCGCTATCACCCAGTTTCACCAGATGGGTGTAGGCGTTATACTGCGTGGCCTTGTTGGGTGAAAGAAGGGCCTCCATGGCGCTTTCCAGTGTAAGGTCGCCCGTCTTCGGGGTGACCAGGGCGGCCCCCTTGTTAGCCACGCGGTAAATGCGGCCGCGGAGATAGTTCACATCGTGGTCGGCCATGGCGTGGCCGCCGACGCCGGCGTCGTACCAATCGGCGACAAAGAGCGAGCCATCAGGGTGGACTGCCACATCGGCAGGGCGGAACCAAGGATCCTTGGAGGTCAGGATGTTGGTGATCTCCGCGCGGAAGCCGGCACCGGCCTTGGTCAGCGGGTAGGCGCGCACGACACCGGGGCCGGCGTCGCAATGGATGATTTGAGTCTGGAACTGAGCGCCCAGGCCCATGCCTTCATTGACGAGGATGCCCGTCGGTGAGCCGGCGCCGGTGAAGAGAAGGTTGGGGACGACGCCGGGGTCGTTCTGGTGCCAATGGCGGCGGGGGATTTCGGACTCAATATTGACCCGCTTAGTGCCCCAGCCAGCTCCAGTCATTTCATCGGTGTAGCCGTAGTTGCCGTGCTCCATTATGAAGTTGATGCGCACGCCGCGATTACCGTCGTCGTCGTTGTCGCTCTGGAAGATGTTCCCGAGCGAATCAGAGACCACTTCGTAGTTATTGCGGAAATTATTTCCGAGCACTTCGAAGTTGCTCAGCTTGCCGTCGGCGTAATCGGCCCGGAAGGCCATCCCCTGTTGGTAGGGTTTGCGCTGGGCGTTGATAGTGTTGCCGGCGAGGTCTTTGACGTGCGTCGTGCGATCGCGGATGTAGGCGTCGAGGTTATCGCCGTGCAGCGGTACTTCCACGGCACCGCCGATGGGCTGATTCAGCTCCGTGCTGGCATTGCCGAAGTTGAAATAGAGTTTGCCGTCGGTGCCGTGGACGAAGGCGTGCGTCGAGTGGTCATGCTGTTTACCGCCGGTGCCGACCAGGAGGAGAAAGCGCTTATGAGCCACGCCATCGCCGACCGTGTCGCGAAGGAGGAAGACATGCGGCGAGACGGAGACGATGACATCATTGCCGAGCACGGCGATGCCTAGGGCCGAGTTGATGCTAGGATCTTGGTAAAAGACTGTGGCTTTGTTTGCGACGCCTTTACCGAGCGTGTCTTCGAGGACCATGATGCGGTCGCCTTCTGGTCGAATCGGGGGATTGGCCCATTTGCGATAATTAGCGGCCTCAGTGATCCAGACGCGACCGCGGGCGTCGATGTCCATGTTGGTGGGATTCTGGACCATCGGTTCGGCTGCGAAGAGCGAAACCGTCAGGCCTTTGGCCACGGTCATCTTGGCGACATCGGCCTGGGCTTTATCGAGTCCGTAAGTGTCCGGGACTTGCGCTCGGACTTCGGTTTGCAGGACGAGGACAGCAGCGAGTAGGGTCAGCAAGGGGTGGTGCATGTCCCTAGGACAAGGCTTGGGGCCTTTGGTTGCAAAACCTAAAGCTGGGCGAGGCGGGCTGCTTTCAGGCAATCATCTGCGTCAGCTCACCGGAGCTATCCCCGTGGCGTTCGGCCTTCACCCCTAGGCCGCGGAGCATGGCCAGCCAGGCGTTGCACAGCGGGGTGTCCTTCGGGGCGACGATACTATGGCCGAGCTTTAGGCCGGCGCCGCGACCGGTCACGATCATCGGGCAATTGGAGAGTTCATGGCCGCTCCGGATGTTGCTGCCGTAGGCGAGGGCGATGTTGTCGAACAGAGAACTGCCATCCGCCTCCTTGGTGGCTTTGAGCTTGTCGATGAAACCGGCGAGGAGTTCGCTTTGGGCGAGGTCGCGTCGCTGGGAGGCATCGAACTTTTCGCCGAGAGTGTTATGGTAGTGGCTCATGTCGTGCGGGTGCACCTTGATATCCATACTGGTGAGGAGCGTACTGACCGGCTGGCGGTAGGTCATCACGCGCGTGGTGTCGGTCTGCATGGCAGCGATCATGATATCGTACATGAGTTTGATCTCCTCTCGCCCGTTGATTTCAGGCTTAGGCTCGGCGAGGGTCGGGGTGGGTCGGGCTACGCCCAGCCACTGCTCTTCCTTGGCAAGGCGCACCTCGATGTCGCGGATGCTCTGGAAATATTCGTCGAGCTTGGTGTTGTCGTTCTTGCTGAGGTCGCGCTGGAGGGATTTGGCATTCCCGAGCACGGCGTCGAGCACGCTGCGTTTCTGGGCGAGCAGGGCTTTTTGTTGCTCTAGTGGGGTGGTGTCCTTGGTGAAGAGCCGGTGGAAAGCTGCCACCGGTCCGTTGAGGCCACCGATGGGTTTTCCGGAAGCGTTCCAGGCCATCGAGAGGCCTGGGCCGTGGCCGGACGCTTCCCCGTTCTCGGCGCCATTCAGCTGCAGTGAGGCAAAGCGGGTTTGGAGTCCGAACTTGTCCGCCGCGACTTGGTCGGCGCTGATGCTGTTGTGGAAGTTCTGGCCTGGCTCGGCGTAGCGGTTAGCGCCCGTGAGCCAGTATGTGCTTCCCCAGTGTCCTTCATTGGAATATTTATTCCAGAGTCCTTGGATGACGGAGATGTCGGCCTTATGTCGTGCGAGCGGTGCGAGCCCAGTCGACAGTTTGTAGTCTGCGCCGGGCTTGGAGATGTCGGGGTACCAGGTGCTCTCCGTGACTCCCCAGCCGAAGCCGAGGAAGATGAGCCGCTTGGGTGGCGTGGCTGACGGTGCGGCGGTGGCGAAGCGCTGGAAACCCAGCGAGGCGAGTACGGGCAGGGCGACAAGGGCGCTGCTGGAGCGCAGGAAGTGTCGGCGGGACTGGGGTTGGCTCATCGGGGTCAGACTTATTTAGTATGGAATTGGGGGCTCGCAACCAGCGACTGGATGAAATCACGGGTGGCATAGTCTTTAGCTGCGCCGTGTTTAACCATCGAATCGAGGAGGGGTTGGTCCCGGAAGCCAATCGATCGTCCGAGGGCGTATTCAAGGAGTATCTCGCTGTAGCTGCGGGCAAAGGCGTCTGATTTCGAGGCGACGATGTCACGAAACTCGAAGTAATTGCGGAAAGCGGGTCCCTTGTAGAGCTGGCCACTTGCCTCAATCTGCCAGGTCTTGGCCGCGCCCTTAACTGGCTTCCCCATTTCATCCATGACTTGGTAGGAGTCCGTCGTGCGCCACTGACCGACGGCGTCCAGGTTTTCGAGCGCGAAGCCGACGGGGTCGATCTTGCGGTGGCAGCTGGCGCACTGGGCGGCCTCCTGGTGCATCTGAAGGCGTTCCCGGGTGGTGAGCACCTTGCCGGCGAGTCGGGCAATTTGCGGGATATTCGCAGGGGCGGGAGGGGGCGCGTCGTGGAGGAGTTTGCGCAGCACCCAGGCGCCACGCTCGACGGGGCTGGTGCGATCTCCGTTACTACCCATGAGCGCCACGGCGGCCATCCCGAGCAGCCCTCCGCGCGGAGAATCCGAGGGCAATGACACTTTTCGGAATTCGTCGCCGGAAACTCCAGGGACGCCGTAGAACTCGGCGAGCAGATGGTTAAGGACGGCGTAGTCGGCCTTGAGTAGGTGGCAAAGTGAGGCGTCGTGTTGGAGGAGGAAGGCGAAGGTTGCGTAGACCTCCTGTTTGGCGGCGAGGCGCGTGCTATTATCGAACGCAGGGTACTTTCGACGATTGATTTCAAAGAAATCTAGGCGCTCCATCCCGAGCCACTGGTAGAGAAGGCCTTGGACGAAGTCGCGGGAGCGAGGGTCGTCGAGAAGTCGCGTGGTTTCTGTCGCGAGCACGCTGGGTTTTTCGAGACTGCCGTCGCGGGCATGTGCGAGGAGTTGCTTATCGGGCGGGGCGCTCCAGAGGAAATAGGAAAGTCGGTTCGCCAGTTCGAGGCCCGTGAGCGGGCGGCGTTTCCCGTCCGGCGCGGGCTCGGCGAGGTATAAGAACATCGGCGAAGTCAGCACGATGGACAGCGTCTCCTTAAGTGCGGCGCCGTGTTTTACTCCCGCCTTGCGACGTGAGTCGTAGATGGCCGCAATCTTTTCCACGAAGGCCGCAGGCGGTTCGGTGCCGCGAAAAGCGACCGCGCAGAAGCGTTGCAGCGCCGGCTTGATATCCGCGACGATTCCGGCGTCATCTAGCGGAATGCCCAGCGCAGCGATGCCCGGCGCGGGGTCAGCGGTATCGGTCACCCGCTCGATCTCGAGCCAGTCCACCCAGATCGCCAGCTCGGGACCGACGCCGTTCTTCGTCTTGCCAGCTCCGAAGATCTCACGCGTCCGGAGGAAGTGATCATTCGTGCCTTTCTCGCGGAGAAAAATCGTGCGGTCCTGGCCGAAGGCGTGATCCTTCGTGAGGGTGAGGGGTATTTCGATCACCTCTGGCCTTTCGATGGTGCCGTTCACCGAGTGGGTGCTGAGGGGCTGGCCGTTGCGCGGATTCGTGCCGAACTCGATGTAGCGCCGCTCCGCCGTGGACTGCGGCGTGTGGCCCAGGCGCACGCGCACGGTGTAGTTCCCAATCGCCCAATTGTCAGGGATACGAATGACTAAGTTATCATTTCCGAGGTCGCCGCCGCTGATGGTGAGATACGCGCCAGTGTCGAGATGCGGCTGTTTCAGGTAACGCTCGT
Organism: uncultured Opitutia bacterium; assembly: GCA_903879465.1. Taxonomy (GTDB): domain Bacteria; phylum Verrucomicrobiota; class Verrucomicrobiia; order Opitutales; family UBA953; genus UBA953. Next base: position 11,841 of record CAIRLQ010000280.1, read on the forward strand.
GATACGGACGCATGTATCCGATGCCCGTCTTGGTGCCGTAGCTCAGTGCGCGATTCGCCTTGTCCGCCGGTGTCTCCACGGTTTGGAACCCAAAGTCCACTGGTGATGGCGCGCCTCTGATCTTCGCCCACTCGTGGCGGAAAAAGTCGTCGTTTTTCACCCGTCCGCGGATTTCCGCCACGATGGCGGCGTTCTCCTTCTTCGCAGCGGCTTCCTCGACCGCCTTCGCCCACTTCGTGGCGCGCTCCATGGCGTCGAGCTGTTCTTCAAAATTCTTGCGGATTAGTACATTATTTTGTTCCGCTTCGATGTGTAGGCTGCGCTTTTCATGCGCCGCTGCGATGCGGGTGAAGGCCTCATTCAGCGCCTGAAGGCCAAGCGATTGGTACTGCTCAAACTGGTTCGCAGACATGAAGAGGTCCGCGCCAAAAGTATCGAAGCTTCCCGTGCCGGTATCGCTCGGCAGTTCCGACACATTAATCTCAACGCCAAGCAGTTCGCGGAGGGTGTTCTTGTATTCGCGCCGGTTGAGGCGGCGCATGGTGATGACGCCGTTTTGATCCCCCAAGTTGCGCCGTGCGGCTACCATTACATTGGAGAGATTATCGAGTAAGTCGGTCTTTGCTGCATTCGGTAGCGGCTTTTCATCCTCCGGCGGCATCTCGCCGGAGTTGAGTTGTTTGAGCACCTTCTGCCAGCGCTCGGCGGTCTCGATGCTCGTGATGGTGAAAGGCAGGTCGTCTA
>CAIRLQ010000281.1 GCA_903879465.1 uncultured Opitutia bacterium
AATCGGGGATCGGGCGCCGGCTGCCGAAGGCTGACCGCCTGGTGGCCGAAAGGCTGGCTCCTGGAGGGCCGAGTTCTGAGGGCTGTCACCCGTCACCTGGAATTCATTTCTATCCGCTAACCGCCAACCGCCGATACCTATCGTGGGTAGGGTCGAGCATCCCTGCTCGACCGCGGCCGACCAAGGATGGTCAGCCCTACCAAGAAACATTTTCGGGTCCCAGGTCTCGGCCCTCAGGTCTCAGGTACGTGTTATCAGGTACAGGTGACGGGTGCGGGGCAAAATTCCGATCCTGAACCTGTACCCGAACCCGAACCCCTGAACCTGGCTCCCGACGGCCGAGACCCGAGACCCGAAAATGTGTTTCCCGCAGCCAATCCTCCGGCCTCCGGCTCCCCTTTGAGACAATCGACCACTGGTCAACTGGGCCTCTGAGCCTCTGGGCATCTACTTCGCTTCCCTTGCCCACGGGTCAACTTGTCAACCGGCCAGCTAGTTTGTTTCTCCCCCTGAGCCTCCGAGCCTCTGGTCAACTAAGCCTCTCGTTAGTATCTCCCCATGTCCCTCCTCACCCGCGTCACCGCCTACTCCGCCAAGCCTGCCTTGGCCGGAGTGTGGGGCGTTGTGACTTACGGGGAACTGGATGCGCTCATCGTGCGCGTGCGGGAATCTCTTCGACAGTTGAAGTTGGTGCGCCCCACGGCTTTCGGTCTCATCGGCGAGCACGGCCCCGCGTCGACCGCCTGGTTGCTCGTGCTCGCCGAGGCCGGCCACTTCGTCGCACCTTTGGCAGGCAACGCCGCTGAGCACCCGGTAAAACTCGCGCTCATCAACGCTCAGTGGATCATCACCACCGAGCCGCTCAGCTGGAATCTCTACCCGCGGGTCGACGAACCCTCCGCTCACCCGCTCTTCGCCCGCCTGCGCGAGCAGGGTGCCGCCGGCTTGGTGCTTTTCTCCAGCGGCACGAGTGGCGCACCCAAGGCCATGGTGCAGGATTTCCCCAAACTTCTATCCACGTATGAGTCGCGCCACGAGAGCCGCCTGCCGGTGCTCGCCTTATTGGGCTTCGACCACATCGGCGGCTTGAACACGCTCTTCGGGTCGTTGGCTGCCGGCTCCCTATTGGTCATCCCATCCAATCGTTCGCCGTCGAGCGTTGCGGCCGCTATCGCAGCGCATCGGGTGGCGGTGCTGCCCGCCTCGCCAACGTTTCTCAATCTCCTCCTCGCTTCCGGCGGAGCCGAGGGCCACGACCTTCATTCATTGCGTGTGATCACCTACGGCACCGAGCCCATGCCCGAAAGCCTGCTCGCGCGCCTCAAGGCTGCCTTTCCGCGAGCCCGTTTCATTCAGACGTTTGGGACCAGCGAGACCGGCATCACTAAGACCGAAAGCCCCGACCCCGGTTCGACGTTCCTGCGTTTCGATGATCCCGGCTTGGAATGGAAAGTCGTCGACGACGAACTCTGGTTGCGCAGCCAGACGCAAATCGCCGGCTACCTCAACGCCAGTAACGAGCGATTCACCGCCGACGGGTGGTTTCGCACTGGCGACAAGGTCGAGCTCGGGCCGGAGGGCACGCTCCGCATCCTCGGTCGCATGGGCGAGATGATCAACGTTGGCGGCGAGAAGCTCATGCCCGCGGAAGTCGAATCAATCGTCCTCGGCGTGCCTGGCGTTGTCGATTGTCGGGTGCGCGGCGAGTCGCACCCCCTCACCGGCCAAACCGTGGTCGTGGATGTCGTCGCAGTAAGCGGGGAGGACCCCGAGAAATTACGCACCCTCATCCGGACAACGTGTCGGGCTAGGCTGGCACGTCACAAGGTGCCCACGCGGGTCAATTGCGTCGGCGCCGTGAGCGGCGAGCGCATGAAAAAAACCAGATGAGTTTCGCCTCAGTATCTTCTTTCCTTCGCCATCCGGCCTTTTCCGACCTCTCCGCTAGTCAGCGCCCGGTTTTCGCCGACATTCACTAAAAAGTAATCCCATGGATTCGCTCATTCCTTATCTGGTCGTAGATATCGCCCTGCTCGCGGTAATTATCTTTGTAATGGCCAGAAAACTGGCCTTCTGGCATCCCGTCACCGCTTACCTATTCTTTCATATCTACGCTTTCACCGCGCGCTGCTGGGCGCTGATTGGGGGGAGTTTACCGATGTATGCGGACACCCCACTTATTCGGGACCAAGTAATGCCCGTAGAATTAGAACGAGCGATGCTTTGGGCCGATGTCGCCCTGATCATGTTCTGCATTGGGGCTAAAGTTGCAGAATCTCGCAACTATGCCCATCGATTTAGGCCGACGCTGAGAAAGCCGCTCTCGCGAAACGTGATTCTGGCTGTCGTAGCCGTTTGTCTTCCGATCGGAATGGTGGGCTTCTATTCAATTAAGTCCGGCGTGCAGGTAAGTGCAATCGTCGCCGAAAGTAGTTATTATCAGACATTGGGAATGTGGCCGATTGCGTGCTTTGGGGTCTTGGTCTATTTATTCGGCTTCCGCTGGTACCTGCTCGCCCCGATCGCCGTGTATCTGGCGGTCGTGGGACTGCAGGGATACCATCGTGTCATGCTCGTCATGCCGTTGCTATTTTTTACGGCGTACTTTCTGCAAGCAAAACGCAGGAAATGGCCGGGGCTTGGATTAGTTATCGCCGGGATATTATTACTCATAATTTTTCCGAGCTTAAAATTCGTGGGGCGGGCATACGAGGTGGGGGATTTCAGCGAAATGAAGCGACTCGTGGTGGAATCATTCATTACGCCAGAGGGCAAAAAGTCGGATGGATCGGGTGAGCAATTCTTAGATCAGTATGCCGGGGCATTGACGATGGCAGATGAATATGGGAAAAATTATTGGGGATCTGTCTATATAGCCGTTTTAACTTTGCCGGTCCCTCGGGCTATGTGGGCGAACAAGCCCGGGCTGGCCGACCATTTGATAGATGTTTCCACCGCACGGCGGCCCTATAATCAAGAAGGTCGAATCATTACTTATATCGGCGAGGCCTATTTCAATTTCGGCTACGCCGGATTCTTTATCGTCCCCTTTGTGGTGGGTTATAGCCTGACATTCTGGTGTATTATGGCCACCGCTGGGCCGCTGTTACGCTTTAACCGTTATCTCTATACGGTTTTTTGCGTGGCGTTCATCCAGGTCTATCGCGATGGCATGAGCTCACTGGTTCTTTTCACGGTCATTCACCACTTGCCCATCATGTTCATCTGGATTTGCCACTACTTGCCTGGCGTCGCTAAAAATGTCCAAGACCCACCGGCGGATCACCCCCTGTCCTTGGATGATCACCACTTCAAGAATGCCTAATTTGCAGGCCCCGGGAGAACTATTCATGCATTGCACCGTCACTCACGTCCGCCTCGCGGGCCTCGCCGTCTCCACTGGGTCGGCGGTGCGTGATTTCATCGCCGATGGGCTCGCGGCGGGCGTCGAGCTTGGCCAGCTGGAACGTGTCGCCAAGACGGTGGGGTTGCGCAAACGACGCGTCGCCGCTCCGGGAGTGACGGCGCTGGACCTGTGTGAAGATGCGGCGCGCCGGCTGTTGGACGAAATGGGTATAGATGCCTCTTCCATCGATGCGGTGATCTTCGTGACCCAGACGCCCGACCACAGCCAGCCCAACAACGCTTCACTCCTGCACGGCCGACTTGGCCTGAGCAAGTCAGCGCCGGCCTTCGAGCTTTCGATGGGTTGCTCAGGTTGGGTCTACGGGCTGCAACAGGCTGCTTTGCTCTGCGCCCACGGCGGAGCCGCCCGCGTGCTGCTCTGCGCCGGTGATACGCTCAGCCGGCTGACGAATCCGGGTGATCGCGCGACCGATCCACTTTTCGGCGACGCCGGCTCGGCAACCTTAGTAGAACGCACCGGCCATGCCGCCCCGTTTCATTTTGTGCTCGGGGCGGATGGCGCTGGCGCCGGCTCGATCATGGTGCCTGCGGGCGGCGCCCGTCAGCCAGCGGCGGAAGCGACGCGCCTCGAGACCATCGATGCCGAGGGCAACCGGCTCCACGCGGAAAACCTCCAGATGAACGGGGCCGAAGTCTTCAACTTCACTTTACGCGAAGTCCCTGATGCGGTGAATGCGGTCATGAAGCAGGCCGGGTGGACCGCGTCCGATGCCGATGCGCTCGTTCTCCATCAGGCTAACCGCTTCATCATCTCTACCGTCGGCCGCAAATGCGGCTTCCCGGCCGACAAGACACCGATGGATATCGTCGAGCAATACGGCAACCAAAGTTCGGCTTCCATTCCCTGTGCGCTGATTGATGCGCTCGGCGACCGACTCCAGACCAGCCCGCTCAAAATCGTCGCCTGCGGTTTCGGGGTGGGGCTTTCCTGGGGGGCCTTCGCTGGTGAAATCGGTCCGCTCGTCGTCGTCCCTCTCCGGCCTTTCCCCGCAATAACATGAACCGAGTCCAACAACTCCAGGCCCTGCAGGCCGACGTGGACGTGCTCGCGGGAGCCGATGAAGCGACGCGGCTGGACGGGCTGCCCAGTTGGGATTCGCTCGCGATCCTTCTCGTGATCTCCCACTTCGAACACGTCCATAAAATCGAGATCACTGGCGCTCAGGTGCGAGCCTGCCGCACGGTCGGCGACATACTCGCGCTTCTCTCTCCCTGCTCATGAAGAAATTATTGATTGTCGGTGCCGGCGGCTTTGGCCGCGAAATGTATGCATGGGCTGGCCAGCATCCGGATTGTGGCCGGGCTTGGACGTTGGCGGGCTTTCTGGATGACAATCTGCGAGCGCTTGCGTCATTCGGCGATTTCGCCCCCGTGTCGCCGCTCGCCGGGCATCGCCCCAGCCCTGACCATGTCTACGTCTGTGCACTTGGCATGCCTGATTTAAAGGAGAAGCTGGTATCGCCCCTGATCGCCGCCGGCGCCGAATTCATCACCTTCATTCATCCTCAGGCCTTGCTAGGTGCACGCATCAAACTCGGCCGCGGGGTCGTGGTCTGTCCGGGAGCGATTCTTTCGGCCGATATCGCCCTCGGTGATTTCGCGATGATCAACCTGAATTGCACCATCGGCCATGATGCCTCCATCGGTGAATGGACTTCCCTGAGTGCCCAGTGCGATATCACCGGCCACGTGCGGGTTGCCGACCGGGTTTTCATGGGTAGCCGGGCCAGTGTCATCCCGAACAAATCCGTGGGCAGTCGGAGCATCGTGGGCGCTGGTGCCGTCGTGGTCACGAACATCCCCCCCGGAGTGACCGTGGTCGGTATCCCCGCGCGCATTCTTTAGCATGCGCCGGACCGTTCTCATTTTAGGAGGGGTGATGTTGGTAGCTTTGCTGGCCCTCGTGCTGGCTGCCCAATTGGGCACCATCCGTCCGCGCCAGTTTTCTGGCGAGCTCATCCGCTCGCTTCCCGAAGTGTCCGGCTGGAAGCGGCAGGAAATCCCCATTGCTGGATCTTCGGCCGCGCTTGCAAGTGCCCAAGGGATTTTAAATTTCAGCCAAGCCGCTCAAGTATTCTACACGCGGGGGGGTGCGCAGATTCTCGTCTACGTCGCCTATTGGGAGCCCGGCAAGGTATCGGTCGTCGACGCGGGTTCACACAATCCCGATTCATGTTGGGTGAACAATGGCTGTGTGCGCACCGATCGACGTTACGCCGTCGCCGGCCGGGTGGGGGAGCGTGAACTCTTGCCTTATGAATATGGGCAATATCTCGTGCCGCAGAACGGCAAGCAGAACGTCGCCTTCTGGCATCTCGTGAACGGCGAGCCCAATCGGTATGAAGATCAGCGCGCTGGCTGGCGCGATGGCCTCGTCGGTCGGCTGGAGCGGCTGCCGCTCATCTGGAAAGATATCCGTACCTACGGCCTTAATCAGAAGAATGAGCAAATGTTTATTCGTATCTCATCCGGGCAGAGGATGGAGGAATTAATGGCAGATCCCGCGAATGCAGGGCTATGGGAAGCGCTCGCCCCGCTGGGAGTGTTCGCGGATAGGAAGTGGAAATAGGATTAACTCGTTTCAGGGGGCGAAGAATATATTTTCAGGTCCCAGGTCTCGGCCGTCGGGTGTAACGAAAATAAGGTGACGGGTGACGGCCACCGGGAAGTCGGCCAAACGGGAGTCGGCCATTCAGCATCCGGCCATCGGAATTCGGCCTTCGGGAGTCATCACTCGAGTTTACTGCCGCGTGATACTCGGCTTAAAATCAATTTATTCAGCATCCGGCATACGGATGATAGGTCGCCTATCGCCTTGTTAGCCTTATCAGGGGGCACGATGCCAATTCGTACAGCTAAAGATAGCTGGATCTTGGCTTCCTCGGCGGATGCGATGGAAATTTTGAAGAAGCGAATGCCTTCCTGGGAGTATCGGCGACCCTCTCCTTCGGCTATGTTGCTTGGCACGGATAGAACGGCCCGACGTAACTGGGTCTTTAAAGTAGCCTCGCGCCCGAATCTACGATCGCCCGTTAGGAGGTAAACGTCCTCCGCCGTTTGTTTAGCTAATTCAAGTACGCGCAGCGGCTGAAAAGGTTTATTCACCCCAATAATGATTTCTAGGTTAGCTGCCAAATCCATCAAAGACACCTAAGGCTCAACCCCTGATAAGTTGACACTACTTTGTCAGGCGTGCCGCCGCCGCCCGATCCCCGATTGCCGAAGGCCGAACAGCCGAAACCTGAAATGCCGATGCCCCGGTGGCCGTCACCCGACACCTGAAATTAGTTCCCCGACCCCGATGGCCGCCACCCGTCACCTTGACTGAATAGGTTAATAACACGGTG
>CAIRLQ010000282.1 GCA_903879465.1 uncultured Opitutia bacterium
ACCTGAACGCCCCAGCCCACCCTCCGACATCATCAGCAAGTAGCCCAAATCCAACCTCATCCTCCATCCCTCATCTTTCATCGTTACCCTCCGCCTTCACCTATGCGCCCCTACGTCCGCCCACTCATCGTCTGCTTTTCCGCCTTCGCCCTCGCCTCGCTGTTCTCTTATGCGGCGATTGCCTTCACGGAACCTGAACCCAATCAGCCCGATAAACGTTTCGGTATCGGCGGCGGTATCGAACATGCAACCACTTCGCTTCCGCTCAGCCCTGAGGGTAAGGCGGCCGCGGCCTTCGCCCGTGCCAAGGCCGAAGCCGCCGGTGGAGCTCCCGAAAAACTTATGGCGCTTGCGACGATGCATCTGCTCGGTATCGGTACCGAGCCGAGCGAGGCCGAGGCCGTGCGTCTCCATCAACTGGGTGCCGAAAAAGGCCACGCTCGTAGTCAGTACATGTTCGGGCGAGAGCTGATTATGGGCATGGGCGTGAAGAAGGATCCTGCGGCAGGACTGGCGTGGATCCGCAAAGCAACCACCCAGCAGAACGAGGAAGCCGAATACTATCTCCACACCGCCTACCGCGACGGCGTGGGCGTGAAGAAAGACGAAGCCACCGCCCGCGAGTGGTTACTCAAGGCGGCCGAACACGGCCAGCACGATGCGCGCGTCGACATCGCTGAGGAGATTCTGATTAGTAATGATAACGAACGCTACAAGGCAGTCGTTACTTGGGTCCGACCCGGCGCGATGGAGGGCCATCCTAAATCCTGTCATGTGATGTCCTTCGTCTACCATGCTGGTATCGGCGTAAAGAAAGATCTCATCGAATCCATCGCCTGGCGCCTCGTGATGATCAACGCCGAGGAAGAGGTCGACTCAGAGAAATACCGTCATAATTACGATGCCCTCTCCGTGGAAGACCAGGCGGCCGTCGAAAAACGCGCCAAGGAACTCTGCGGCGAGCGCAACTACAAGTCCGCCTTCGCCCGCGATCCGGCCGAACTCGAGACCGAACGACAGAACTACGTCCGGACGAAACTGAAAGCCGAAGCCGGCGACCTGGAGGCACAATTCGAGCTCAGTCGGCTGCTCGAAGACGGCAAGGGCACCAAGGCCAATGACGAAGAAGCCGTGCGCTGGCTTCGTCGCTCCGCCGAGAAAGGCTTCGCCGAGTCGCAGTACGGACTCGCGCTGCATCTCGCTCACGGCGAAGGGGTCACTCCTGATCCTAAAGAAGCTTATGTTTGGTTCCTCAAGGCGGCCCTGCAAGGCCATGCCTATGCCGAACGAGCGGTCGGCCTCTGCCTACAGGACGGCGAAGGCGTGAAGGCCGACCAAGTTGAAGGCAAAAAATGGATCCTCCGCGCGGCCGAACATGGCCAACCCCAGGCCCAGTGGGAGATCGGGTGCGACTACTACGGCAAGCACCCCGACCTCGCCAGCGATGCCATCGCTGCTCGTTGGTTCCGCAAGTCGGCTGAACAACTCGACCCGCGCGCCCTGATCTCACTCGGGATCTGTTATAACTTCGGACGCGGTGTACCCAAGAACAAGATTGAGGGTATCGCGTGGATGGCCATCGGACGATACGACGATGAACAGAAAATTGTCGTCGACCGATTCGTAGACGAGTGCACCGAAGAAGAATTGATCAAGGTAAACAAGCGTGCCGAAATCCTGAAGAAAGAGTGCCGCGACAAGTTCATGGCAACGGTGAATAAAAACGTGGAGAAGTGATTCGCCAGCTTTAGCGATTCTCGCCCCGGAGACAAAGATAGCACCACGTACTGCCCTAGTTGCCTCTGTATCTTCTGCATCTCCCAACCGCCAACAGCTAACCGCTTCCACCTGTCACGAGTAGGGTCGAGCATCCCTACTCGACCGCTCGGATGACCAAGGATAATCAGCCCTTAAGCCTAAGCCTTCTTAGCC
>CAIRLQ010000283.1 GCA_903879465.1 uncultured Opitutia bacterium
AGGCCGCCGTCACCGAACTCAAGGGTCGCTGCGAAGTAGTGAAGTGGCTGGGCAGCTATCCGCAGTCTGCCGGATGAATCGTCGTGCCTTGGGCGGCGTGATGCTGGCCGTCTTGGCTGCCGCTGTTTTTTGGGGTGGATTCGCCTGGTGGCGTGCGTGGTCCGCTCCGCTGGTCACGGTCGCGTTGCGTCCGGCTTTCTCGGTCGAAGGTATTTCATCCGGCACGCCGGTGCGCGTGAAGGGCGTGACGGTCGGACAGGTCGCTTCCATCGGCTTGGTGCTCGATACCGAAGGCCGCCTACGCCCAGTCGTCAACCTGAGCCTTGATCCTTCGATGCTCGAGGACCGCGGCTTCGCCGACCGTCTCCGCGGTGATCAGCTGCACGACGAGGTCGCCCTCGGACTGCGAGCCCGACTGATGGCCGTGAATCGCGCCTCCGGCATGCTGCAGGTCGAGTTAATCTGGGAGGCTCCGTCCACGCCGCCACCCGGTCTGACATTGAATGAGATTCCCATGACCGGGGGCACAATGCAGCGTACGATCGAACAGGTCGCGCAGCAGCTGGAAACGATTTCCAATCGCGACCTCGTCGCGCTGGCGGCCAGCCTCGAAGGTGACCTCGATGCTTTCTATCCCGCGACGGACCCGGCCCGCGCCGTCCGCTTCTCTTCGATGCTGATGGAGCGGACGGGTTCGGTGGTGGCGGCGACGGGTGAAAGCACCCTTGGCGCCCAGAGCGCCCGACTTTCCTCCGCCTGCACGCGTCTTCGTGAGGCCGTCGCCGTCGCCGACCGTAAACTCGACGACGAGACTTTGGTGCTGCTGCAGGTCAGGCTTGCCGATGCGGGGACGGCCTTGGCCTCATTTTCCGCCGCCTTGGAGGGCTCTCGAGCCAGCATGAATTCCGCCTCCGGCGAGGTTTCCGACTTGTTTCGGGCGGTTTCCGAAAAGGCCCGGCAATGGACGAAAAAAGCGGCAAGCCTGACCACTGAGCCGCAGTCCCGCTGAGGGAAGAGGCTTGCGGCGGGCCCCCAGAGAGGGGATAGGTGAGGGACTTTACCCGTCATGGCTGACCCGACCGATAAGATGGAATCCATCATCAACCTGTGCAAGCGCCGCGGGTTTGTCTTTCCCTCCTCCGATATCTACGGCGGATTCAATGGTTTCTTCGACTACGGCCCGCTCGGCGTGGAACTGAAGAACAACATCAAGCAAGCTTGGTGGCAGGATTTCGTGCACCGCCGCGACGACATCGTTGGTCTGGACTCCTCGATCATTCACCACCCGACGACTTGGAAGGCTTCGGGCCATATCGACAATTTTACCGATCCGCTCGTCGATTGTAAGGAGTCGAAGATGCGCTATCGAGCCGACCAGCTTTTCTTTGCTCCCGTCCGCGTCGCCGGCGAGACCATCGGTTATGTCTCGGTGCTCGAAGATGACGGGATGCAGGCCAAGGCCGATGAGATGGCTAACGACATGAAGCGTAAGCTAGCCAAGCAAGGTGCGCTCGAGCCGGTCGTGCTCAAGGATTATACGGAGTCCAAGCCGGAGGAGCACGCGCTCATCCCATCGCCCGCCACGGGCAAGCCCGGCTCACTCACCCCGCCCCGCTCGTTTAACATGATGTTCCAGACTTACGTCGGAGCCATGCAGGACGCCTCCGCGACCGCTTACCTTCGTCCGGAGACCGCGCAGGGTATCTTCATCAACTTCAAGAATGTCGTCGATACCGGCCGCGTGAAGCTGCCGTTCGGAATCGCGCAAATTGGTAAGGCCTTCCGCAACGAGATTAACCCCCGCAACTTCATCTTCCGTTCGCGCGAGTTCGAGCAGATGGAGATCGAGTATTTCATTTCCCCGGCGGCCGACTGGGCAGTCGCGCATAAGGATTGGATCGAGGGCTGCCTGGCTTGGTTCGAATCCATCGGGATTCCTCGCGCCAAGCTTTCGCTCTATCCGCACCCGACCGAGAAGTTGGCCCACTATTCGAAGGGCACGACGGACATTATGTTCGAATTCCCCTTCGGCGTGCAGGAACTGCAGGGCGTCGCCGCTCGCGGCGATTTCGACCTCACGCAGCACAGTAACGTCTCCGGTCAGAAACTCGACTGGTTCGACGAGGTCGCCAAGGCCCGCTATATCCCGCACGTGATCGAGCCTTCGGTGGGCGTCGACCGCGTGTTCCTCGCCTTGCTCACGACGGCCTATCATGAGGATGAAGTCGAAGGCGAGAAACGCGTCGTGCTCCGCCTGCCCGCCCGAGTCGCGCCGTTCAAGGCCGCGATTTTCCCGCTGGTGAAGAACAAGCCGGAGCTCGTCGAACGCGCCGAGGCCCTTTACCGCCGCCTGAAGAAGCGCCACAATGTCTTCTATGATGCTGCAGGAGCCATTGGTCGCCGCTACCGCCGCCAAGATGAAATCGGTACGCCTTACGGTATCACCATCGACTTCGAGACGATCGAGAAGGGTGCTGGGGTCACGGTTCGCGACCGCGATACCCTCGAGCAGGTGCGTATGACAGAAGACGAAGTGGTCCGCTTCCTCGACGACAAGGTCAACGGCTGACCTTCGCCGGGGTCATCGCGAGTTCTTCCGCTAGCTTGGCCAGGCGTCGCTTCCCGCAGAGGGAGGCGGCGATGGTTAGGTTGCGTAGGCCTTGCGGGAGGTGCGCGAGGTATTCGGGGCGGCCCTTCTTATTGCCCAGGAATCCGTAGGCTCCGCAGGCTTGCAATAAGCGCTGCGTGGCGGCGACGTGGAAGTAGTACGAGAATTCATCGCTGGACCCCTTCCATTCTGAAACTTCGCGGGCGTGGTCCTCAATCTCGATGCGCCACAGGTCCATATCGGTGCGGGTGAGATACGGGTCAAAGGCGAGCGAGGCGAAGTCGTAGAACATGCTGCCGTGACGCATGCCTTGGAAATCGATCAGCCAGGCCTGTCCGTCACGGACCATGATGTTCTGTGACTGGAAGTCGCGGTGGATGGTGACGGGCGACTGAGTGCCAAGATCCTTACCGAGCGCTACCATCTCGTCGAGCACGCCGCGGTCTAGCTTGCGGCCGGCTAGGACGTTATCCTGGAAATATTGGCGCTCCCATTGGTAAAGGTTTGGTCCGAAGGACTCCATGAGGGTGATGCCGGAGGCGGCGATGGCTTCAGCGCCGTGGCGATGGATGGCGGCCGCTTGTTCCAAGGCTGAGGCGAAAGGTGCCCACGGGAATTCGGTGGCCTGCGCACAGGCCCAGAGATCGGTGGAGCCGAGGTCTTCAAGAATGAGCACGCCGGCGTCTTTGTCTTCCGCAATGACTGCGGGGATGTTGGCGCCAATCTTCTCGCGGAGCACGGCGGCGAGGCTGCCGTAGATGAGGTTCTCCGGGCGCGAATCGTCATAGACGCACAGGACGGAGGATTCGCCCGCGGCATTGCGTACGCGCTGGAACTTGCGACCCGAGCCGCCCTTGAGCACTTCGCCGCTGGTCAAGAGTTCGTATCCGTGCGCTTTTGCGGCATCCGCTGGCGAGATTGCACCGCGGATGGGCTTCTCCTGCTGGGCTTTGATGGCCTGGTATTCTTCGACGGTACCGAGGTCGTGCCAGGAAGCTGAGGCGTCGAGGTAGCCTTGGACGCTGCCGGGCTGGGCCTGGATCTGACGTAGAAAATGTTCGACGAGCGATTCAATCGCCGCAGGAACGCCTTGCACGAAAGCCTTGGTGACGATGCAGATGCCGGTGTATTGGTAGCACGGGTCGCTCTTGCCGAGGCGGTCGCGCATGTCGGTCACGTGGCCATCGTCGGTGATGCGCACATTGCGCACAGGGCCTTGTTCGCGCACGATGAGTGTGGCAGCTCCGCCGTTGTCGCGATGGTGTGCGACGGCGGCGACAATATCGCAGCCGGAGAGGATGTCTCCGTTCCAGATCACAAGGTCGGCGTCTTGGTCTCCAAGCAGGCCGGCGATATTCGCTAGGCCGCCGCCCGTTTCGAGGATGACGGGCTCATGTACGAGTTTCACTTCGGCTTCGCCGAACCTTCCTTCAGGAAAGGTCTGCGCCCAGACCTCAGGGCAGTGGTGCGTGTTGATGATGAAGCGCCGCGTGCCGGCGGTGCGGAGTTTTTCCATGGCCTGCAGGACCATCGGTCGACCGGCGATCGGTAGCAGGGGCTTGGGGCAATGCTCGGTGAGCGGGCGCAGGCGGGTGCCTAGACCGGCTCCGAGAATGAAGGCTGTGCGGGGGAAATTAGACATGAGATTTTTTGAGGCAGGTCGGGCAGGTGCCGTAGACCTCCATGATGTGGGTGAGATCGCTGAAGCCGCGCTGGCGGGCGGCGGCTTCGATGCGGCTGGAGTCGCAGCCGGGAAGTCGCTCGATACGACCACATTGGCGGCAGATGACGTGGTGGTGATGATGGCCAGGCGAGACGAGTGCGTAGAGATTGCGGCCTCGCTCGAGCGGGTGGCGTTGCACGATGGCGGCTTCTTCCATGGCCCCGAGGCTTCGGTAGACCGTTACTAGGTCCAGTTTTAGTGTCGCCGGCCGCCGTGTGGATCTGCTCGGCGCTCAACGGGTGCTTGGCGGCGGCCAGCGCCTTGAGCATGGCCATTCTGGGTGAGGTCACGCGGAGGGACTTCTCCTTCATGCGGGCGACGGCCGCCTCGATGCGATCGTCGGAGCCTTCGCCGCAGCAACCCTCCTCTTGGCGGTGGCCTTGGGACATGGTCCGTAGGTTTGATGGGCTTTATGACGTGGCAACAACGAATGGCCACTTGCCTCCCGCCCGGGTCTGGTTTGGCTTGGGTTCGTCCATGTCCGACCGCCCGGCCAAGTCCTCCGCCCCCCGTGAACTCTGCCCGGTTGAGTTTCGGGATTTCGTTTCCGCCCAGCCTTTCCCCCTTGAGCTTGGCGGCGAGTTGCCTGGTGTGACGCTTCGGTTCGAGACCTACGGCACCTTGTTGCCTGATAAGTCCAACGCCATCCTGGTCCCCCATGCGCTCAGTGGCGATCATCACGTCGCCGGAAAATATGCTTCCGACGACGTCAAGTCAGGTTGGTGGGATTGCTTCGTGGGTCCGGGTAAGGCCATCGACACTAATCGTTTCTTCGTTATCGGCATCAATTGCATCGGCGGCTGCCAGGGTTCGACGGGGCCGCTCACCACCGATACACGGACGGGCAAGCCTTACAGCGGGTTTTTCCCCGAGATCACCCTCGGCGATATCGTGCGCGCCCAGCGCCTGGTTATCCGTCATCTCGGCATCAGCAAATTACACGCCGTGGTCGGTGGCTCGATGGGCGGCATGCAGGCCCTGATCTGGTGTGCGGATTATCCTGCCGAGGTCGGCCGTATCGCCGTCATGGCTGCCGGGCTGAGTCAGTCGCCGATGGCGATTGCTTTGAACGCCGTTTCCCGCGCCTGCGTAGAACGCGACCCGAATTTTCGTGGCGGGCATTATCTACCCGGAGAAGGACCCGAATCCGGCTTGGCGGTGGGCCGCATGATTGCGCATATTAGCTACCTTTCCTCTTCCTCCTTTGAGCAGAAGTTCGGCCGCGCCAAGGTGCCGGGGGCGAGCCCTCGCGACTCGGTTTATTGGCAGGTCGAAAGCTATCTTGAGCATCAGGGAAAATCTTTCGTGAAGCGATTCGATGCCAACAGCTGGCTGCGCATCACCCGTGCGGTCGACCGTTTTGACATGACCGCCCGTGCCTCCTCGGGGTCTCTCTTCACGCAGGATGGACCGGATGTGCTCGCCATCGGTTTTTCGAGCGACTGGCTCTATCCGACCAGCGAACTACGCATGCTGCTGGCCGCCGCCACCGCCGTCGGCGTGAACGCAGCATACCATGAGGTAATCACGGACGCCGGGCATGACGGCTTCCTGCTTCCAGATACGGGCCTAGCCGTCCGTCTGCACGCCTTCCTTGGTTGATCAGAGCAGCGGGGCGATCACTTTTGCGACGGCCTCGATGGCCCGTGCCGTCATGGTGCGGCTGCGCAGGTAGAGGTCCTCGGTGTACCGCGTCGACTCGCCTTCGAGTGTGTTGATAAAGCCTTCGACTTCGGCGATGGCGCTGGCTTCCCGCACGACGGCCCCGATCTCGTAATTTAGGAAGAGCGAACGCATATCCAGATTGGCGGACCCGACGACCAACTGCTCTCTGTCGACGACCACGAGTTTGGCGTGAAGGACGTCGGGCTTATAAAAATAAATCTCCGCCCCGGCCTCGCGTAGCATGCGCAGGTACCAACGCCGGGCGAGGTCTAGCAGACGGTGGTCCGATTTCCGGGGAATCAGAATCTTGACCTTACGTCCGGCATGGGCGGCGATGACGAGCAGTGAGAATAGCTTCCGGTCGGGTACGAAGTAAGGGGTGACGATCGTGATCGAGGCGCGGCAGCCCGTGAACAGGCGTACGTAGCAATCCCAGAGCGGGTCGTTCTCGCAGTCGGGCCCGGAGGCTACGACTTCCACGCGGGCCGTGCCGACGGCCGTCGAACGTTCGCGCAGCAAGGCTGCGAACTTGATCGGGGGTTCGTCGGTGGCCTGGCACCAGTCCGCGATGAGGACGCGCTCGATGGCCGCCGCCGACGGGCCTTCAATCAGGAAAGAGCAGTCACGAAAACGGCGATTGGAGGGCCGGTCCCCCATGTATTTCAGACCAAGATTCTGTCCGCCGATGATCGCGACCGTGCCATCGAAGACCGCAATTTTACGATGGTTGCGCCAGTTGGCCGAGCCTTTGCCTTGCAGCGGTAGGGCCGGATTGAAACGAGCGATCCGGCCGCCGGCTCGTCTCAGCGGACGGCACAGGGCCAGCGGGATGCCCCAGCTGCCGATGGCGTCGACCAGCAATCTGACTTCGACGCCTTCCTTCGCCTTTGCGGTGAGGAGCGCGACGATTTCCCGTCCCACTCCGTCGTTGGCCAAAATGTATGTCGATAGGCTAATGCGACGCTTGGCTCCACGAATCTGGGTGCGCAGGGCCTGGAGGGTGTCCCTGCCGTGTCGGTCGCCCAGTAGGTGGAAGCGATTGCCTCCGAAGTCAGGTTCATCGCTGAGCCGCCAGGCGACGCGGTTCACCTCCTTTTTGGCATCGGCAAGTGAGGAATGCTTCCGGCCACCGAAGAGGTAGAAGAGTAGGGCGATTGATTTAGGTAGGCAGAATGCGAGCGGCCCCCAGAGTAACACGTAGGCGAATGAGGCGCGGCCGCGGATGACTCGGAGGAGAACGTAAGCCCAGCAAAGGATGTGCACGGTCATCATCACCGTGACGTCCACAAAGCCGAGTTTTTCGGCGATCAACAAGGCGACGGCTCCCGCGAGCGCGAAGCCCGCGCCGCGCGTTAACCGGCCGTATCCCTGGAAGGGTACCATCCAGATATCTTAGCTGGCTCGCCGCCGATGGGCACAAAAAAAGACCCCGGTTGCCCGGGGTCTGTTTGGTTCCTGTGAAGGACGGCTTAGTTGCCGGCCTTGTCGAGGAGGTCGCCGAGGCTGTTGAAGTCTCCGCTGCCCGACGAGGACGACGAGGAGCCGCCG
>CAIRLQ010000284.1 GCA_903879465.1 uncultured Opitutia bacterium
ATCGCAGCGAGAAAAAGATCGATTTCGGCGTCAGCTCGGACCGCTGGTTTCGCGGCCTCTCCCCGCAATATGGCCCGGATGGCGGCGTCTTCATCAACGATTGGTATGACAAAGTCCCATGCCACCAGCAGAAGGAGTTCACCGACCGCTCCAACGGACGCGTCTACAAAATCGTCACCGACGCCGTGAAGCCTGTGAAGGTCGACCTCGAAAAACTTTCCGACACCGAACTCGTCGCCCATCACCTCAACGCCAACGAATGGTATGTGCGCCACGCCCGTCGTCTTCTTCAGGAACGCGGCGCCAATGCGACCACGACCGCCGCGCTGGAAAAGATTCTGTTCGAAAATACGGACGACACCCGCCAACTGCGCGCCCTCTGGACGCTACAGGCCCAGGGGGCCCTCACCGAGGCCACCCTGCTCCGCACGCTTGAAGCCAAGAGCGCCGCCGTCCGCGGCTGGGCCATCACCTGCGCCAACGAAGGTGGCAAGCCGGCGGCGAGCCTCTACGACCGCATCGTCCTGCTCTGCCAAAAAGACCCCTCCGCCGTTGTCCGACGTCGCATTGCCTCCGCCGCACAGCGCCTCCCGCTGGCCGATCGCTGGAGCTGGCTGGCGCCCCTCGCGCAGCATGCCGAGGACGTCACTGACCAGAATATCCCGTTGCTGATATGGTATGCGCTTGAACCGGCGGTCGCTGCTGATCCGGACCGCGGACTCGCCCTAGCCCAAAAGACCCCGTTCGCGAAACTCGCCCACTTCACCGCTCGCCGCCTAGCTACCGCCGCAGTTGAACCCGGAGCGAAAGGCGAACAGCTCGAGCTCCTGAGCCAAGCCCTGCTCGTCGCCGATGCCGATTTACGCGCCACGTTGCTCAACGGCATCAAAGATGGCCTTGTCGGACAGCAACGCCTCAAGGAACCTGCTTCATGGCCCAAGGTCTATGCCGAGCTCGCCCAGCACCCCTCCAAGGAGGTCCGCAGCAGCGCCCGCCAGCTCGCCGTCACCTTCGGCAGCGCCTCGGCCCTAGACCAACTCCGTGCAACCCTGCTCAATCGCAAGGCCTCCGCACCTGAACGTGCCGACGCCCTCGCCAACTTGGCCCAGATCCATGACCTGGATTCCCTCCCGACCATCCTCGATCTGGCTAAAGTAGGCACGTTGCGCGGACCGGCCATCGTCGCCCTCGGGCAGTATGACGACCCCCGCATCGCGCCACTGCTGCTCGAGCTCATCCTTGATCAAGATAAGGCCATCCACCCGATCGCCCTCAACACGCTCGCAGGCCGGGTGGAAAGTTCCCGCGCTTTACTCGCTGCAATCGACGCCGGTAAATTCAAGAAGGACGTCCTCACCGCCCCGCTCGCCAGCAAGATTCGTGGCTTCAATGACGCTAAAATGAATACCTGGCTCGAACAGAACTGGGGCACGGTCAACGCCAGCTCCGAAGCCAAGGTCAAAGCCGTCACGGGCTTTAAGAAATTCTTGGGCACCGACGCAATCCTGCGTGCCGACCTTAAACGCGGCCGCGAACTCTTCCGCGGCTCCTGTGGCGTCTGCCACCAACTCTTTGGCGTCGGCGGTGAAATCGGCCCGCATCTGACCGGTGGTTACACCGACCTCGAATACCTTTTACAGAACATCATCGACCCCAATGCCGTGATCGGAAAAGACTACCAACTCGTCTACATCACGCTGAAGGATGGCTCGCTTCAGGCCGGCATCATCGGCGCCGAAAACGAATCCACCGTATCGCTAAAAGTACCAGGAGCCCCAACCCAGATCGTCATCGCCAAAGACCAGATCAAGAGCCGCGTCGTCAGCCCGAATTCACTGATGCCCGAAGGCCTGCTCAATGGCCTCGAGGAGCCCGACATCCGCAGCCTCTTCCTATACCTTCGACAAACCAGCGAACCCAAGTAATCTCCTCTTATGAAAATATTCACCCACCTCTTTCTCCTCGGACTTCTGGCCCTGCAGCTCCCGCTGCATGCCGCCGATAAGAAACTCGTGGTTATGATTGCGGGCAAGCCGAGCCACGGACCTGGCGCACATGAGCATAATGCCGGCGTGCTGCTCCTCGCCAAGTGCCTACGCGAAGGCGCCGGCGAGCAAGTTGAAGTAAAGACGCACCTCAACGGTGAATGGCCCTCCGACGAAGAAATCGCCCGCGCCGATAGCCTCTTTATTTATGCCGACGGCTACACGGGACACCCCGCTGTGCAGAAAGAACGCCTCGCACAGCTGGCCACCCAGATGAAGCGCGGCTGCGGCTTCATCGCCCTCCACTGGGCGACCGAAGTTCGGAAGGAAAAAGGCGGCACGGAATTCCTCGAATGGATGGGCGGCTACTGCGAACCGTTCTGGTCCGTCAACCCGCGCTGGCAGGCCGACTTCACCAAACTACCCGAGCATCCGATCACCCATGGTGTACATCCCTTCTCAACCCACGACGAATGGTACTTCCACATGCGCTTCAAGGAAGGCATGCAATCAGTCACCCCCATTCTCAGCGCCATCCCTCCGGTCGGCCTGAAACTTCCCGACGGCGAGCGCTCCGGCAACGCCGACGTCCGTAAGCAGGTGGCGGACCGCCTCCCCCAGCACATGGCCTGGGCGACTGAGCGCACCGACGGCGGCCGCGGCTTCGGCTTTACCGGTGGCCATGACCACAAGAACTGGGGCAACAACGACCAGCGTAAATTGGTGTTAAACGCCATTCTCTGGTCCGCCAAGGTACCCGTGCCCACCATCGGCGTGGAATCCAAAGTCACCCCGGAAGAACTACTCGCCAACCTCGACCCCAAAGGTAAGAAATAAACACACCCCCATGCGCCTCCTCGCCCTCCTCCTTGCGACCTCGCTCTTCGCCGCCGACGCGCCGAAGACCAAAGCCCCTGCGGCACCCCACGCGCCCGACCAGCCCACCTACCTGACGGCCGACACCGCCGGTCCGGATTTCCAACTTCAGGGAGAATACGCCAACGAGAAGATGGGGGCCGACGTCATCGCCCTGGGTGATGATAATTTCCGACTCGTGCTGCACAAAGGCGGCCTCCCTGGCGCTGGCTGGGATGGCTCCCCGAAGATAGAAGTCGACGGCAAGCGCGACGGTGCGGGCGTGAAATTTCAGGACAAGATCGACTCCGCCGTACTCGCCGAAGGCAAGCTGACCATCAAGAGCACCGGTATGACCCTCACGCGAACCGTGCGCCACAGCCCGACCGAAGGCCTCGCCGCTCCGAAGGAAGCGACCATCCTCTTCGACAGCAAGAACGCCGACGCGTTTGTCGACGGCAAGATCGACCCTCGTGGCTTCCTTGAAGCCAACACGAAGACCAAGCAGGCCTTCACTGACTTCAAACTGCACATCGAGTTTTTCCTCCCGTTCAAACCCCTTGGCCGCGGCCAAGGTCGCGCCAACAGCGGCGTCTACCTGCAGCACCGCTACGAAGTCCAAGTACTCGACAGCTTCGGCCTCAAGGGCCTGGATAACGAGTGCGGCGGCATCTATAAGAACAGCGCCCCCAGCGTAAACATGTGCTTCCCGCCCCTGCAGTGGGAGACCTACGACATCGATGTCCCCGCCGCCA
>CAIRLQ010000285.1 GCA_903879465.1 uncultured Opitutia bacterium
CGGCCCTTCCCCCTTTGCGGTCAAAGACCTAGGGGACATCGCCTTTTACATACCATGGACATCAAAATCCAAGAAACTAACCCGACCCGCCGCTCCGTCACCGTGACGGTCCCCGCCGCGGCCGTCGCCGCCGCCGAGAAGGAAGTCCTCAAGGGCTTCACCCGCGAGGCCGCCCTCCCAGGCTTCCGCCCGGGCAAGGCCCCAGAAGCTGTCGTGCGCCTGAAGTACGGCAAGCAGATCGCCGACGAGGTTAGTCAGCGCCTCCTCTCTCAGGGCTACGAACGCATCCAGCAGGAGAAGAGCTTCACGGTTTACACCGTCGCCGACGTCCAGAAGGAAGAAGCCTCCGGCACCGACGTGGTCTTCCGCTACGAAGTCGACGTGGTTCCTGAGTTCAAGACCCCCGACTGGAAGTCCGTCAAGATTCCCGTCGAGACCGTCGCGGTCGCCGAGGCCGACATCGAAACCCATCTGAAGAAAATCCTCGAACAGCGTGCCCGCTACGAGAAGACCGATGACGCCGCCGCCAAGGGCGACTACGTCCGCATCGGCTACGTCGGCACGATCGACGGCAAGCCAGTCAGCGAAATCGACGCCGAGGCCAAGTCCTACGGCAGCGCCGAATCCACTTGGGAAGAAGCCGGCGCCGAAGGCGATATCGTCGCCGTCCCAGCCATTGCCAAGGCCGTCATCGGCCTCAAAGCCGGCGACACCGCCAAGGCCGAACACACTTTCACCGCCACCCATGAGCGCGAAGCCCTCCGCGGCAAGACCGTGCAGTACGCCATTACCGCCAGCGAAGTTCGCCGCAAAGAACTCCCGAAGATCGACGAGACTTTCCTGAAGTCCGTTGGCGTGAAGGACGAAGCCGAACTGCGCGACCAACTCCGTAAGGGCATCGAAGGCTCCAAGCAACAGGCCGCCGAAACCGCCCGCCGCGAAAAGGCCGTCGACGCCCTCCTCGCCGGCCTAGATTTCCCCCTGCCGGAATCCGCCATCAACTCCGTCGCCCAGGGCCTCTTCTACCAGTACGCCGAAATGCGTATGCGCAGCGGCACGAAGCCCGAAGAGCTCGAAACCCAACGCGACGACATCCTCGCCGAAGCCAAGAAAGCCGCCGCCATCCGCGTGCGCGCCCAGTTCGTGCTCTCCCGCATCGCCGAAGAGGAAAAACTCCAGGTCACTCAGCAGGAATTGGGCTCCGCTATCATGCAGGCCGCCCAATCGACCCAGACTCCGCCCGAAAAGCTCGTCAAAGACCGCCAGCGTCTCGCCGAAATCCGTCGCGACACCCTCCTCAATAAGGCCCTCGATCTCGTCCTCGCCGGCGGAATCGCAGCCTGAGGTTGAGAATTCGGGCCGAGCGGGCATAGTACCCTCCACACACCTTCCATGTCGTACATCATTCCGAACGTAGTCGAGCGCGACGCCCGTGGCGAACGAGCCTGGGATATCTACAGCCGCCTGCTCAAGGATCGCATCATCTTCCTGGGTGCGCCGATCTACGATGATGTCGCCAACGCGGTCATCGCCCAGCTGCTCTTCCTGCAGATGGAAGACCCGAAGAAGGATATTTCGATCTACATTAACTCCCCAGGCGGCTCGATCACCGCGGGCATGGCAATCTACGATACGATCAATTTCCTGACCTGCGAAGTGAACACGTATTGCATCGGCCTCTCGGCCAGCATGGCCACGGTACTCCTCGCCGCCGGCACAAAGGGCAAGCGCCACGCGCTCCCAAACTGCCGCGTGATGATCCACCAACCCAGCGGCGGCGCCACAGGCCAGACGTCCGATATCTCTATCGCCGCGAAGGAAATCCTCCGCTGGCGCGACACGCTCAACCACGTCCTCGCCAAACACAGCGGCAAGACACCCGAGGATCTGCAGCGCGATTCGGACCGCGATTTCTACATGACGGCCGAACAGGCCAAGGCCTACGGCCTCGTCGACCACGTGGTCGCGCCCAAGACGGGCCGCGCCTAAGCGTATGGCCGGCGACCGCGCCGAGAGCTGCTCCTTCTGCGGCAAGCCCGCCGCGCAAGCGGGCAAACTCATCGCCGGACCTGGCGGCGTGGGCATCTGCGACGCCTGTGTCACCACCTGCGGCCGCCTGCTCGAACGCGAAAAATCGCGCGATGGCAAAACTCCCGCCACCGCTGCCGCCGGCGGCCCCGCCCTGCAGGAAGCCCCGAAGAAGAACCCACTCGCTCCGGTCAAACTCATCGCCCCGACCCAGTTGCGCGTCGAGCTCGACGCCCATGTGATCGGCCAGGACCACGCCAAAAAAGTCCTCTCGGTCGCCGTCTTCAACCACTACAAGCGCCTCAACGACCGCCTGACGAAGGCCACCGCCGAACAGGCCGGCGACCTCGCCGACGTCGAACTAGACAAGAGCAACGTACTGCTAATCGGCCCGACGGGCACCGGAAAGACGCTCCTCGCCCGTTCGCTCGCGCGCATGCTCGACGTGCCCTTCGCCATCGCCGACGCGACGACGCTCACCGAAGCCGGCTATGTCGGCGACGACGTCGAGACGGTCGTGCTCCGCCTCCTGCAGGCGGCCGACATGGACGTCGACCGCGCCCAGCGCGGTATCGTGTTCATCGACGAAATCGATAAAATCGGCCGCAAGTCCGACTCGGCCTCGATCACGCGCGATGTCTCCGGTGAAGGCGTCCAGCAGGCCCTGCTCAAACTCCTCGAAGGTACGATTTGCAATGTCCCCCCGGCGGGCGGTCGCAAACACCCAGAACAGCAGTGCATCCGCGTCGATACTTCCGACATCCTCTTCATCTGCGGCGGCGCCTTCGCGGGCCTCGATCGCATCATCGCTCGCCGCGCTGGCTCTAAGTCCCTGGGCTTCGTCGCCCCGCAGAACGACCAGCCGAAACTTTCCGCCGAACAGATCATCGCCGGCCTACAACCCGAAGACCTATTCTCCTTCGGGATGATTCCGGAATTCGTCGGCCGCCTGCCCGTCATCTCGGTACTTGAGCCGCTCGACCGCGAGGCGCTCATCCGCATCCTGACCGAGCCACGTAACGCCGCGACGAAGCAGTACCGCAAGCTCTTCGCCCTCTCGGGCATGACCCTTGAGTTCAATCGCGAATCCCTCGAGGCCGCCGCCGACAAAGCGCTCGCCCTTGGCACGGGCGCCCGCGGCCTCCGCTCCGTCCTCGAAGGCGTGCTCCTAGAGACGATGTATTCGCTGCCCGAGGCGGCCGCGGGCTCGAAATACACGGTGACCGCCGAGGCCATTCGCGGCGAAAAACCTGTCTCCGTGTCCGCGCCCAAGAAGAAGGCTTCCTGATTTCCATGATCGTCTATCCGGCCATCGATATCCGCGGCGGTCGCTGCGTCCGCCTCAGCCAAGGCCGCGACGATGCGCGTACCGATTATTATAAGGACCCAGTGGAGCCGGCCATCCAGTTCGCCGAAGCTGGCGCGGAATGGATTCATGTCGTCGACCTTGATGGCGCCTTCGGCGGCGCCCCGCTCAACCTGCCCACCCTCCAGCGCATCGCCGCCCTGGGTCCGAAAATTCAATTCGGCGGCGGCATGCGCGATCGCGCGATCGCCGAAGCGGCCTACACTGCCGGCGCCAGCCGCATCGTCATCGGCACGCGCGCCGCGACGGATCCGGCCTTCCTCAATGAAATGGCCAAGGCGCACGGCCCGCGCCTCGCCGTCGGCATCGACGCGAAAGACGGTCTCGTCGCCGTCAAAGGCTGGACCGCAGTCACGGCGCTCAAGGCTACGGAATTCGCCAAAGCCGCCGGCGACCTCGGCGTGTCGACGGTAATTTATACCGACATCGCGACGGACGGTATGCTCACGGGACCGAATTGGAAATCACTCGAGGAAGTCCTCAAGGTCTGTCCCTGCGGCGTCATCGCCTCTGGCGGCGTCGCTGGCACGGAAGATGTCGCCCGCCTCGCCCAGATGTCGAAGGCCTACCCGAATCTCGTCGGTGCAATCGTCGGTAAGGCACTCTACGAAGGCCGCTGCAACGTGCAGGGTCTGCTAGCCGTCACTCGCGGTCACTGAGCCCCGCGCCGCGGCCCGGCGGGCCTACCGATGCTTGCCAACCGGAGGCCCCGCCCCAACATCCGCCCCAGATGGCTATTCTCCGTCCATTGCTCGCGCTGTTGCCCATGCTGACCATGGTCTTCGCCGCCGACACCGCGCCGGCCGGCTCCAGTCCGAATGTCCAGGAAATCGTGGCCAAGGCTCGCGCGGCGCTTACTTCTAACCCCGCGAAACTCGCCTCAATCAAAAGCCAGCGAATCGAGTTCACGGCCTCAGAGGTTAGCGGAAAACAGTCCACCCTCATCACCCTGACGCTTGCCACTCCGGCCTATCGCCTGCTCCGCAGCTCTGATAACGACCGTAATTCCGAATCGGTGATGTGTGCTGGTCGGCTCGACGGATGGATGACGCGCAAGACGGACGCCCTCGCCCGTCGAAGCATCAAGGTAATCCCCTACGTGGAATTCATCAAGCTGCAGGACATGGCCCGCGACGACCTGGCGTTCTTCGCCGAACCTGAACCGAAATTCGGTCAGGCGACTTTTCGCGGCACCTCCGAAGTCGCCGGCCACCCAACGCTAAGCGTCGAGTATGCCTACCGTAGCGGCTTCTCCATCACGCGGCACTTCGACGCCCAAACCTTCGCACTCGTCGCTTCCGACCAACGCCTGCCCGACGGCAAGATCCAGCGTCAGCAAGTCCTGTCCATGGCCGCAAGCGACGGCGTGCTAATGCCGAGCAAGGAAGTCGTCTTCATCGACGGCAAGCAGACCGGTGAGGTTACTTATCACAAAGTGACCTTCAATGCCGACAACGACACGAAGGCCTTCGATTTCCCCACTTTCTGAGCCCATGACCACACTTCGCTCCAGCGATAAGGATTTTCGCGCCAAACTCCGGGAGTTCGTCGGCAACGGCGAAGCCGCCCAAGACATCCGGACCGCGGTCTCGACCATCATCGCCGACGTGAAAGCACGCGGCGATATCGCCGTGCTGCACCACACCGCGAAGTTCGACCACGCAAAACTCAACGTCCGCCAAATCCGCATCCCGCTCGCCGAACTCGAAAAGGCTGCCGCGAAGTTAGACCCGGCTAAACGTAAATCCTTCGAGGAAGCCGCGAAGTGTATCACGCATTTTCACGCCCGCACCCTACCCAAAGGCTGGACGGCGAAGAACCCCCACGGCGCCACGGTCGGCGAACGCCACCACGCCATCCGCCGCTGTGGTCTCTATATTCCCGGCGGCCAAGTCCCACTCGTCTCCACGGTGCTGATGACCGCCCTGCCCGCCAAAGTCGCCGGCGTTCCCGAAATCTGCGCCTGCACACCGCCCCAGCCGGACGGAAAAATTAATCCTGACATCCTCGCCGCGCTCTACCTGAGCGGCATCCGCGAGGTCTACGCGGTCGGCGGCGTCCAGGCAATTGCCGCGATGGCCCTCGGCACCGACACGATACGCGCGGTCGATAAGGTCTTCGGCCCAGGCAACGCGTTCGT
This sequence comes from uncultured Opitutia bacterium, assembly GCA_903879465.1. GTDB lineage: Bacteria > Verrucomicrobiota > Verrucomicrobiia > Opitutales > UBA953 > UBA953. Next base: position 5,535 of record CAIRLQ010000285.1, read on the forward strand.
CACGGAGGCCAAACGCCAGCTCTTCGGCATCGTGGGCGTCGATCTCCTCCCCGGCCCGAGCGAGGTGATGATCATCGCCGACCGCACCGCGAAGCCGGAATGGGTCGCAGCCGATCTCTGCGCGCAGGCCGAACACGGCAGCGGCAAAGAAAAACTCTACTTAGTCACGGACAACTCCGCGCTCGCCGATAAGTGCCTCGCGGCCGCCCGCACGCAGTCCAATTCCCTCACTCACGGCGAGAAGATCCGCAAGGCCCTCGACACGAAGGTGTGCGTGGTGCTCGTCGATAAGATCGAAGAGGCGGCCGAAGTCGCCAACCTCGTCGCTCCCGAACACCTGGAGCTGATGGTCGCCAAGGCGAAGTTGAAGAAACTCTCCGCCGCGGTCACCACGGCCGGCGCAATCCTCCTCGGCCCACACACGCCCACGGTGCTCGGCGATTTCACGGCAGGCCCCAGCCACACGCTACCCACCGGCGGCACGGGACGATTCTTTAGCGGTCTCCGCGTAGCCGACTTCCTCCGGCGCACGAGCCTGGTGCAGTATGATCAGGCTTCCCTCAAGAAGGCTGCGGCGGTAGTCGAAGCTTTCGCCCGCATGGAGCGCCTCGACGCCCACGGTCGTTCGCTGCGCCTCCGTCTCTGACCGATAATCAGTCGCGCAGGGTGCGCATCACCTGGTCGTGCAACGCAGGCGCGGCGGCGATAATATTGCCGGCCTTCACGGGATCTCCGCCGGTCCACGAAGTCACGGTCGCGCCCGCCCCGCGCAACACGGGTAGCACGGGGACGAGGTCCCACGCATTCATAATCGGGTCGGCCATGACGTGCGCGCGACCCGCTGCGACGAGCAGATGGCCATAGCCGTCGCCCCAAGTCCGCACATGGGCGACACTATCAGCGAGGCGATTCCAGCGTACATCGCGGTGGAGACGACGAATATTATCAAGGTCGGTGGTGACGACGACGGCGTCCTTGAGCGAAGCCTCGGCGACCCGTACACGCCTTCCGTTTAAAGTGGTGGTGTGATTATCACCGATGATCCGCTCGCCGAGAATGGGCTGATCGATAAGCCCGAGCACCGGCTGACCTTCATAACGTAAGCCGATGAGCGTGACGTAAAGCGGCACGCGGGAAAGAAATGACTTGGTACCGTCGATGGGATCCAGCACCCAGCAGAACTCGGCGTCGATGCTCTCCGGGCCGAATTCCTCGCCAAGGATACCGTGCTCCGGATAAGCCTTCTTGATGGCCGCGCGCATGAGCCGCTCGGCCTCTTTATCGGCGACAGTCACCGGCGTGCCGTCGGACTTGAATTCGACCTCGGTCTCGAGGCGGGCGTGCGCGGCGACCAAGACCTCACGGGCGATGTCCGCGAGTTTCTCGGCGAATACCTTGAGTTCTTTCTGGCGTGCTTCCGGAAGCATGTCCCACAGGTAAGCCCGCCAGGCCCTCACTCCAAGCGAAAAGCCCCACGCCGCTTGACCGCCCGCCCCGAGCGGGGAGGATGACAGCGTGAGCAACGCCTCCGAGAGACTGCTGTGCGCCCGCGTCCGCCCGACGCGGCGGCCGGTCATGCGACAGCGCTGGGACGACCTCTTCTTCCTGCATTGGGAATACGCACCGGCCACAATCCAGGCCCGACTCCCAGCCGGCCTCACGGTCGATACGTTCGCCGGGAAAGCCTATCTCGCCGTGGTCGGCTTCCGCATGAACGCAGTGCGTCCAGCCGGCCTGCCCGCCCTGCCCTGGCTTTCATATTTCAACGAGCTCAACGTCCGGACCTACGTGCGCGACGCCGCCGGTGAGCCGGGCGTGTGGTTCTTCTCCCTCGATTGCGATCGAGCTCCCGCCGTGGCGCTCGCCCGCAAGTTATTCGGTCTACCCTACGAACACGCAGCGATGTCCTTTGGTCCGGGGCTGGCGCTGACCTGCCGCCGGCAAGGCGAGACGGCGATCGGCCGCTACGCCTGGTCGGCCACGTCGACACCACAAATCACCTCACCCGGCTCTCTCGAATTCCATCTGACCGAACGCTACAACTTCTTTTCCGAGCGCAACGGCCGACTCGCGCGCGGTCAGGTCCACCACGCGCCCTATCAACTCAGCCGGGCCTCCATGACAGACGGGAGCGACCTACCTCTGCACTGGGATGGTTTCGATGTCGGCGGCCGCCCTCCCGACCTCGCCCACTGTTGCCAAGGCGTAACGATTGAGGCTTTCTCCCTGGTGCCCGCCCATGCGTAAGAAACTCAAAGACTACCGCCACGCGGTGTGGGATTGGAACGGGACGCTACTCGATGACACTTGGCTCTGCTGTGAATCACTGAATCTGCTGCTGCACGAAGACGGCCACCCGCTCGTCGACCCAGTCCGCTATCGTCAGATCTTTCAGTTCCCGGTCATCAAAGTTTACCAAGCCATCGGCTTCACCCCCGACGAAACTTCCTTCCGTGCAATGTCCGTCCGCTTCATGGCCGCCTATGAAGCCCGCAAGCATGAGTGCCGCCTCCACCCGCACGCGGAGTCGCTCCTCGCCGCACTTACCGCCCTAGGGCTGACGCATTCGGTCCTCTCGGCCTACGAGCGCAACCTGCTCACGGCCACGCTCGCACAGTACACTCTCACCCGTCACTTTATCAAGACCTGCGGCGGTAGCGACATCCATGCGGGCAGTAAGGAAGAGCGCGCCCGCCGCCACTTGTCCGACCTCGCAGTCCGTCCGGCGGACGTGATTTATATCGGTGATACCGCCCACGACGCCGAGGCCGCCGAGGCTATGGGTGTCGATTGCGTGCTGGTCGCCCACGGCCATCAGCACCGCGACCGCCTCACCGAGGCGGGCGTCCGCGTGGTCGAGGGCTTCGCCGAACTGACGGCCGAACTTTAGGCAACAAAGCCCGCTAGGGCGGGTCAAACTACTCACAAGCCCCGCGTTTTTGTTGCCCTCTGGCCTCTCCCTGGGTTCATATTCCCCTCCCTTACCCCCATGGTCTCTTACCTGCCTTTCGTCGCACTCGACCCCGATATCAGCGTGACCCCTTATCGCGTCCTCGCGCTCGCGATCCTCGTCGCCTTCGCGGTCTACCTCATCCTACGCGCCAAGCGCAAAGCCGCCACCGCGGTCAGCGAAGAAATCGCTGATGTGATGCAGGCCAGCGCCGAAGGCTTCGGCTCCAACGAACAGGTCTTCCCGCCGAGTGCCGAGTTCGTCGCCAAGGCCCGCGTCAAGGGCATGGATGGTTATAACACTCTTTATAAACGCTCCATCCAGGACCCCGACGGCTTTTGGGCCGACGAGGCGAAGGAACTCTCTTGGTTCAAGCCGTGGACGAAGGTCCTCGATGAATCGAAGAAGCCTTTCTTCCGCTGGTTTGTCGACGGTAAGACCAACGTCGCTTACAACTGCCTCGACGCGCAGGTCGCTAAGGGACTCGGCGATAAGGTCGCGATTGTCTACGAAGGCGAGCCCACTGCCGACGGTAAGGCCGTCGAAGTCCGCCGCATCACCTACCGCGAACTGCTCTCCGAAGTCAGCCGCTTCGCCAATGTACTCAAGGGCATGGGCCTCCAGCGCGGCGATACGGTCGCGATTTACATGCCGATGGTACCGGAACTCGCGATGGCCGTTCTCGCCTGCGCCCGCCTCGGCATCGTGCACTCGGTCGTCTTCGGTGGCTTCTCGGCCGAGTCAATCCGCGACCGCGTCAATGACGCGAAATCCAAGGCGGTCATCACAATGGACGGCGGCTACCGCCGCGGTAAATTCCTCCCGCTAAAGCAGACGGTCGACGAAGCCGTGAAGGATTGCCCGAGCTGTGCCCACGTACTCGTGCTCCAGCGCCACCCGGGCAAGCCCGACGCGGCCTGCGCAATGCAGCCAGGGAGAGACATCTGGTTCCACGAAGCCGCCGCCAAGGTTTCCGATCAATGCGAAGCCGTCCAACAGGAAGCCAATGAGATGCTCTTCCTGCTCTACACTTCCGGCTCTACCGGCAAGCCCAAGGGCATCATGCATAGCGTCGGCGGCTACATGGTCCACGCCTACGCGACCAATAAATACGTCTTCGACTTGCGCGCCGACGACCTCTTTTGGTGCACGGCCGACGTGGGTTGGGTCACGGGACACACCTACGTGGTCTATGGTCCTCTCCTCAACGGTGCCTCGGTGCTAATGTATGAAGGTGCCCCCGATGCACCCGACTTCGGCCGCTTCTGGAAAATCGTCCAAGACCACAAGGTTTCGATCTTCTACACAGCCCCGACCGCAATCCGCGCTTTTATGAAGTGGGGCGACGAGTGGGTGAAGAAACACGACCTCTCCTCACTGCGCCTCCTGGGCTCCGTCGGCGAACCGATCAATCCGGAAGCCTGGCTCTGGTATCACCGCAACATCGGCGCCGAACGCTGCCCGATTGTCGACACCTGGTGGCAGACCGAAACCGGCGGCCACATGATCACCCCGATGCCAGGCTGCACGCCCACAAAGCCGGGCTCAGCCACGCTTCCCTTCTTCGGCGTCGACGCCGCGGTGCTCGACGAAAACGGTAACGAGACCGACCACGGCATCCTCGCGATCCGCAAGCCTTGGCCGGGCATTACGCAAGGTATCTTCGGCGATGAACAGCGTTACGTGGATACGTACTGGAATCGCTGGGGTGGTAAATATTACTTCCCAGGTGACGGCGCCATTCGCGACAAGGATGGCTATCTCTGGATCACGGGCCGCGTGGACGACGTGGTCAATGTCTCGGGCCACCGCATCGGCACGGCCGAACTGGAAGCCATCTTCATCGAAGACGCTGCCGTGGCCGAATCCGCCGTCATTGGCGTGAAGCACGACCTGAAGGGTCAGGGCTTGATGGCCTTCGTCATCCTCAAGACGGCCGCCGCCAAGAATGTCGACGAAGCCGCCCTCGCCAAAAAACTCAACGGCATGGTCGACGCCAAGATTGGCAAGTTCGCCCGCCCGGAGCGCATCGTGTTTGTACCCGACCTGCCAAAGACCCGCTCGGGTAAGATTATGCGCCGTCTCCTCCGCGACATCTCCGAAGGTCGCGAGCTAGGCAATGTCTCCACCCTGGCCGATCCGGCCGTGGTCGAAGCCATCCGCACGAAGTTCAATACCACTAAGGCCTGAGACCAGCCACCAGCCGGTCCAAAACCCCGACCCCGTCGGGGTTTTTTGTTTGGAAACATCCACTCAAAGGGAAGCCGGAAACCGGATGATTAACTGGAGTGACATAATTTCAGGTCCCAGGTCTCGGCTGCAGGTTCAGGTGCGGGCACGGGCGCGGGTGCGGGAATCAGGCCCGGGACCTGTACCCGAACCTGAACACCTGAACCGGATACCCGACGGCCGAGACCTGGGACCTGATAATGAATACGACTAGGGCAGCAGGCGGTGCTGCCCCTACCTCAGGTCCCGCCACCAGCCACCCGGGGCTGCCACCCGCCACCCGTATCTTATATATTCAATTCAGCCCTCTATTCAGTCCTCGATCATCTGTCCCTACCCCTCTCTTGCCTCCCC